>JBDHVF010000071.1:0-17201 GCA_039809605.1 Polyangiales bacterium
GCTCCGCGGGGGCGGGGCGCGCGGCAGCGTTGGGTGGGGGCTCCCGAAGGTGCGCGACAGCGTTGGGTGGGGGGACAAGTCGCACACGCGAAAGCGGCAAACTTGACGTGAAGTTGGTATGAAGTGATGGCCCTCGCAGCGCGAGGGCGCCTGCGAGACCCAGGCGGCCCATCACCTCGTCTCCGTACGGTCAGCCACGCCCTCGCTCCGCGGGGGCGGGGCGCGCGGCAGCGAGGGTGGGGGCTCCGCGAAAGCGGCCAGATTGACCTGCGGTTGGTATCAGCCCTGCGCGAGCTTCGCTTCGCGGCGGTGCTTCCACCACTCGAGCACCATGGGCATCACCGACACGAGCACGATGCCGATGACCACCTTCTCGAAGTGGCGCTGCACGAAGGGCTGCCCCCCGAGGAGCACGCCCGCGCCCATCATGGTGCTGACCCACGCCACGGCGCCGACGACGTTGAAGGTGATGAACTTCGAGTAGCTCATGGTGCCCGCGCCCGCGACGAAGGGGGCGAAGGTGCGCACGATGGGCACGAAGCGCGCGAGGATGATCGTCTTGCCGCCGTACTTCTCGAAGTACGCGTGGGTCTTGTCGAGGTAGGCCTTCTTGAAGACCTTCGAGTTCTCGTCCTTCATCACGCGCGGGCCGATGGCCTTGCCCACGTGGTAGTTGATCGTGTCGCCCACGATGGCCGCGGCCATGAGCGCCCCGGCGAGCGCGAAGATGTTGAGCTGCCCGGTGCTGCTCGCGACGAAGCCCGCGGTGAAGAGCAGCGAGTCGCCGGGCAGAAAGGGCGTCACCACGAAGCCCGTCTCGGCGAAGATGATGGCGATGAGGATCCAGTACATCGCCGTGCCGTACTGAGCCGTGAGCGCCGTGAGCCCGTCGATGCTCACGAGCTGCTTGATGAACGTCAGAAACTCATGCAACACGCGCGTGTACCTCGACCTGGTGGGGCGCCGGCGGGCGGTCTCCCGCGGCGAGGGGATGCCCTGTGCCTCATTTCGGCGGGGGAATCAACTACGCGGGCCTCTGCGCGGAGTTCGCGTCGAGCTCCTTGAGCAGCGAGGCCAGCCAGACGGCGAGCTCCCGGCGGCGCCGCTCGTAGGTGACCGGGCCCACGTCGCCGTCGGCGCGCTGCTGCGCGAGGTCGGCCATCGCCGCGAGCACGCGGTCGCGCTCGGCCTCGACCTCGGCGCGGCCGCGCGAGGCCGCGGCCCTGCGGCGGTGCGAGAGCGCGTACGCGAGCGCCCCGAACACCACGAGCGCCGCGAGCGCGGTCGCCACCGTGCGCGCGGGCCCGGCGGCCCTGGGGATGCCCCCGAGGTGGATGTGCAGCTCCTGAATCGCGGGGTCGTCGGGCCGGCGCTCGAGGCCCGTCATGAGGATGCGCTCGCCGTCGCCCTCCTGCGCCTCGGCCGCGGGCATGCCGTCGACCGAGAGCGTGAGGCCGGGCGGCGCCTCGGTCGCCACCGAGGCCGAGACCACCGAGAGCGGCAGCGTCATGCGCAGGTCGACGTCGCCGCCCGAGAGCTTCATCTGGTACTGGAACACCACGTCGACGGGCTCGCTCGCCGTGGGCGGGATCGACCCGCGCAGCACGATCGAGTTGCCCTCTTCGGTGAGCCGCACGTCGGACATCGACGGCTGCGTGACGAAGGCCGTGTGCCCCTCGGGGATGCCGAAGCGCAGGCCCTCGGTGGGCACGTAGGTCGTCGGGTGCGCGGGCGCCTGCCCGAGGGACATGCCCGTGAGGTTCACGATCTTGACGCGCTCGACGATGATGGCGCGCTCGTCCTTGAAGCGCACCTCGACGCGGGCGTCCCAGATGAGCACCGCGCGCGGCGAGTGGCTGACCTCGTGCCGTACGATCTGCACCCGGTAGCCCGCGTTCGGCGGGAGCTGAAACGGCGGCGCCCCGAAGCGCGCGCCCTCGTGGTCGGTGCTCAGCCGGTATGCGACGCTGCCGTCGGTCTCCATGCGCTCGATGCGCGCCGTGCCGTCGGGGCCCGTGCGGATCTCCTGCGCGCCCGCGGGCTCGCCCTCGCGCATCGCCCCCACGCGCACCGACGCCTCGGGCACGGGGTTGTTCTGCGCGTCGACCACGCGCACCACGACCACGCCCGGCGGCAGGTCCGACGCCTCCTCCGCGGAGCCCTCGGGGAGCTGCGCGCGATGAATCCCTCCGCCTCCCCCCGCGTGGGGATCACCGCCGTGAGGGTCGCCCTGCATCGAGTCCACGGGCGGATGCCCCGGCGGCATGGGCGCGTTGGGATCGACAGGACCCGGCGCCGCGACGTGGGGGTTCTCCACCGCCGTCGCGTCGGCGGCGTTCACCGAAGCGTCCTGCGCGAAGGCCCGCGGCGCGGCGAGCGCCAGCGCGAGGGCCGCGGCGCGCGCGAAGAGGTCACGTCGCATCGCGGGCCTCCTCCGCCACGCGCGTCCCGCACTTCTTGCAGAACACCGCGTCGGCGTCGTTGACGGTCTCGCACTTCGGGCACGCGTGCGCGTCGGCCTTCGCCTCGATCTTCTCTTCGGTCTTCACTTCGGCCTTCGCCACGACGCCCTTCTCCGCGCGCGCGAGCATCTCGTCGGCGCGCTTGAGCCACGGGCCCAGGCCCTCGTCGATGGCCTTCATCGCCGCGCGGGCCTCGTCGCGGTACTTCTTCTCGAGGGCCGCGTGGTCCTCGTCGCTCAGGCGCCCGATCGAGCGCTCGAAGTCGATGTCTCGCAGCGCCTGGAGCGCGGCCTTCTTGCGCGCCTCGAGCTCCGCGGGGGCGCCCTCGTCGTCGGTGGCGTCCTCGTCGCCGGGCGCGGCGGGGTCGAGCGCCGTGCGCAGCGCCTCCCAGAACAAGAGCACCGCCGAGGCCAGCGCCACGAAGGCGAACCACAGCGCCACCGAGGGCGCGCCGCGCGTCAGGCCCACGGGCACCGCCACGGTCACCGCGATGGCGCCGGCGATCCACGGCACGTAGCGCGCGAGCTCGTCGCGCGCGTCGGTCTTGTCAGTCGTCACCACGCAGCTCCTCGTCGATGCGCGCGTCGTACGCGTTGTCGGCGCCCTTCGCCGCCGCGGGCCCTTCGCCGGCCTTCGCCTCGGGCGTCGCCGCGCGGCGCGCCCACTTGCGGGCGAGGTGCACCACGAGCCCGGCGCCCGCCGCGAGCGCGGCCACGGGCACGATGTAGAGCGCCTTGTTGTGCCCCTGGTCGGGCGGCACCGAGAGCGCCTCGGCCCCGAAGCGCCCCACGTAGTCGTTCACGATCGACGCCTCCGCGTCGCCCCGCGCGAGCCGCCCTCGCATCACCTGCCGCTGGTGCTCGGCGAAGTCGCACGCACACGTCGCGAGCGGCAGCCGCTGGCAGTCGCCGCACATGCACAATAGCTGGTCGAACAGGTGCTTCTCGCGCGGCGTGAAGGTCTCGGCCACGCCCACGGGCATGCCCCCGCCCGACGACGACGACATGGTGTGACGGTTCTGCGCGTGGGCGCTCGTCGGCGCGAGCAGCGCCACGCCGCCGGCCCCGAGCGCGAGCAGCACCGCCCCCGCGGCGCCTCCCGCGAGCGCGGCGCGGCGCGCGGCGACGGCGCGGGCGGCTTCTTTGCGTGCGTCGGGCCACATGGCGGTCATCACGCCGAGCACGATCACGAGGCCGCCGATCCAGATCCACATGGTGAGCGGGTTCACGAAGCCCTTGATGTGGGCGACGTGGGTCTCGTTGTTGAGCGTGGCCATCACCACGTAGAGGTCCTCGGCGGGGCGCGACGTGATGCTCACCTCGGTGGTGGGCATCTCGGGGCGAGCCGTGTAGACGAAGCGCGCCGGACGCACGCGGGCGAACTCGCGCCCGTCGCGAAAGGCCGTGACCCTCGCGTAGATCTCTCGCTTGTCGGGCGTGCGCCGCGTCTCGGGGCCGTCGTAGCGCAGGGTGTAGCGCCCGACGCGCAGCGACTGGCCGGGCTCGAGCGACGCCTCGGCCTCCTGGCGGTACGCCGCGCCGAGCCAGCCCATCATCATCAGGGCGAAGCCGAAGTGCACGATGTACCCGCCGTAGCGCCTGCGGTTGCGGCTGACGAGGCGCGTGAGGGCCACGGGGGCGGGCTCCTGCTTCGCGCGCATGCGAGCCGAGACGCCGCGGTAGAACTCCTGCGCGAGCGCGGCGACGTTGAAGGCGAAGAGGGCCGTGGCGAAGGGCGGCAGGTGGCCGTCGAGCCACGCGAGCGAGCGGCCCACGTTCATGTCGAAGAGGTGCAGCCCGAAGAGGCGCACGTGCGTGACGACGTCGTAGATGGGGTCGCACTGCACCACGGGCGCGAGGCCCACGCGGCGCCCGAGGAGCGCGTGCGCGAGGCCCATCGCGACGCCCGCCGCGAGCGGCCCGCGGAAGGCTTCGAGCAGGAGCTTCGGCGACGCCTTGCGCCACGGGGTGAGCGTGCCGATGGCCATGACGGCGAAGAGCACGAGGCCGATGGGCGAGAGCCAGGCGTTGTAGAAGCTCGCGCCCACGGTGAGGCGCTCGCTCCAGAGCCACTCGCTGACCTTGGGCCAGGTGGTGGCGAGCATGATGAACACGCAGATGCCGAGGAGCATCCAGTTGTTCACGACGAACATGGCCTCGCGGCTCCACACGCTGTCGATGTGCGAGCTCGTTCGAAGCTTCGGCAGGCGCCACACGACCAGGGCCGTGCTGAACACCACGAGGAAGCCCATGAAGTACGCGAAGTAGATGCCGATGTCGCTCTGCGCGAAGGCGTGCACGCTCGAGATGAGCCCCGAGCGCGTGAGGAACGTGCCGAAGATCGTGAGGAAGAAGCTCCCGAGCACGAGCGAGACGTTCCACACCTTCAAGAAGCCGCGGCGCTCCTGGATCATCACCGAGTGCAGGTACGCGGTGAGGGTCCACCACGGCAGGCACGCGGCGTTCTCGACCGGGTCCCACGCCCAGAAGCCGCCCCAGCCGAGCTCCTCGTAGGCCCAGAGCATCCCGAGGATGTTGCCGATCGAGAGGAACATCCACGCGAAGAGCACCCAGCGCCGCGAGGCCAGCACCCACTCCTCGTGGAGGCGCCCGGTGATGAGCGCGGCGACGGCGAACGCGAAGGGCACGGCGCACCCGACGAAGCCCACGTAGAGGCTCGGGGGGTGGATGGCCATGTAGAAGTTCTGGAGCGAGGGGTTGAGCCCTTCGCCGTCGGCGGGCGTCCCGCCGAAGGTGGCGCCGAAGGGGTTGGCCGAGAAGGCCATGAGCACGCCGAAGAACATCACCACGCCCATGAGCGTGGCGATCACCCACGGGGCGAGCTCTTTGTACCGCCCGCGCAGCCACACGACGCACGCCGACGTGTAGAGCGAGAGCAGGAACGACCACCACAGGAGCGAGCCGTCCTGGCCCCCCCACAGCGCCGCGATGAGGTACGGCAGCGGCATCGAGCGGTCGCTGTAGTGCGCCACGTAGCGGATCCTGAAGTCGTGCGACAGGAACGCGTAGAGCAGCGTCATCACGTCGAGGCCGATGAGCGCGCACGTGCCGAGGGCCGAGAGCCGCGCGGCGCGCAGGAGCCTCGGGCGGCTGCCCTGCGGGGCGACGCCCGCGAACACCGACAGCGCGAACGAGAGCGCGGCGGTCACCAGAAACGCGTAGAGGACCCCCGTGCCGAAGGCGGGAATCCCAGCGTCGAAGCTCGCTGAGTTCATGGGTGGCGTCGGAACGTAGGAGGAACCCTTCGGAATGGCAATTGCGACCGCGATGCCAATGGAGGCGACGCGCCCTCGCGGCCGTTCACGGGCCGTTGTAGGGTGCGCGCGAAATCACATGGACGGCGGCTTCAGCGCGCGGCTGCACCCTTCACGCTCCGAGACCTTCCCCTACCCCGACCGGAGCTTTCACTTCGGCGACACGCGGGTGACCTACTTCGACGGCGGCCGAGGGCGCACGCCGCTCGTGTTCGTGCACGGCCTCGGCGCAAACATGACGCACTTCGAGTACGTCGCGCCGGGCCTGGAATCCATGGGGTTCCGCGTGTGCGGCCTCGACCTTCCCGGCTTCGGCCACTCGGGGCGCCGCGACGGAGAGTACCGGGTGCGGTGGCTGGCCGACTCGCTCGCCGCGCTGCTCGACCACCTGGGCCTGCGCGACGCGGTGGTGTGCGGCCACTCGCTCGGGGGCATGCTCGCCGCCGACCTCGCGCTCCGCTGCCCCGAGCGCGTGAGGGCGCTGGTGCTCATCTCGCCGGGGGGGCTCTTCAAGATCCCGCCCGCGGTGGGCGCGGCGCTGCGCGCGACGATGCGGCCCGCGCTCGTGGCCCCGGCGCTCGAGCACGGCGCGCGCGCGATCCTCAAGGTGGTGCTCGCGCAGGAGAACGATCGCACGCGGCTCTTCGTGCGGCGCAGCGTCGAGCGCCCCGCGCCGGAGTTCTGCCCCGACCTCGCCCGCACGATGTGGCTCGCGCGCGGCGACCTCACCACGTGGGACATGCTCGACGACGGCCCGCGCCTCGCGATGCCCGTGCTGGTGCTCTGGGGCGGGCGCGACCGGCTGCTGCCTTCGAAGCACGTGCCGTCGTGGGTGCGCACGCTGCCCGACGGCCGCCTCGAGGTGCTCCCCGAGTGCGGCCACATGCCGATGATCGAAGACCCCGACGCGGTGCTGCGCGCGGCGGGGGCGTTCCTGCGAGAGAAGCTCCCCGGCGCGTTCGACGGGGGGTGACGGGGCTCGGCGCACCGTCAGCCAGCGAGCGACGGCGGCGGCGATGGGGCGGCCGTCGTCGAGTTCGAAGCAGGTGAAGGCCGGCGAGGGGTTGGCCTCGAACGCGTACCAGACGCCGTCATCACCCAGTCGAAGGTCGATGCCCGTGAGCGGCAGCCCCAGCGCCGCGGAGAGCGCCCGGCAGCGCTCCGCGAGCTCGCCGGGGAGCCGCAGGGGGCGCAGTCGCGTCGGCGCGTCGCCCTCGCCGGGGTAGCGGTAGTCGTCGGCGCCCGAGAGCACCTCGCAGGCGAACACCTCGTCGCCCACCACGTGCACGCGCACGTCGCGCCCGACGATCCGCCGCTGGAACTGCGTCGGGCACGAGGCCACGTCCTCCATGCGCGCGAGCTGCTCGGGGCCGACGCGCGAGACCCGGCTGCGGATGCCGCTCACGGACTTGTAGATCACCTCGCCGTGACGAGCGCAGAATGCTCGGGCCGCGTCGGGGTCGGTCGTGACCAGCGTCTCGGGCACGGCGAAGCCCTGCGCCCGGATCTGCCCGAGCTGGTAGGGCTTGGAGCTGTTCCCCCCCATCGCCGAGGGGCGGTTGAGCACGCGGGCGGTCGTCGTGGTGTCGGCCCACGCGAGCAGGGCGTCGTGCAGGGTCAGCACGTGACGCCACGCCGCGAGCACAGCGGCATCGTCCGACGGACGAACGCTCGGAAGGGCCATGGGGCGAAGGTACAGGCCGGTGACATCGTCGAGGTCGATCGCGCGCCCGGCCGTGTGCAGGGTGCCCGACAGCCGATCGCCCGCAGTGAGGTCGAGGCGAGCCCCGAGCAGCGCACGCAGGTCGACGACGACGTGGGGAGCCCCGAGCGCAGCGAGCGACTCGCGCACCGCGCGCAGCGGCGGATCTGAGGCTTCGCCCCAGAGCAACGTCAGCACGGCTCGGACCGCAGGCACGCGAGCGCGGCGTCGGCCAGCTCCGGGTCGCGCAGGTCGGGCCACGGGTTCACGCCGACGAACGCGGCCCCCGCGTCTTGCCCATCGAAGTGGACCGAGAGCAACGCGACGCCCGCCGTGTCCGCGAGACGGCGCGCGCCGCGTGCCAGCGCCGAGTCCACGTCGCCCAACGTGCGAAGGCCGACGATCGTCACGGTCGCGGCCGGCGACGGGACCTGTGGCGCGGCCGACGGGAGTTCAGGCGCGAGTGTGCGCGGCTGTGGATTCACACGGAGGCCCGCGCGTGCGGCGGCGAGCGCCCAGCGAGCAGGACTCCAGGCCGGCCCGGAGAGGCAGCCGGGCGTCGGACGGTTGAGCACGCGGCATGGCAGCGCCGCAAGCCACGCGAGCAGAAACGCGGTCATCTCCGAGGCGACGTAGTCACGGTCGCCGGGCGTGATGGCCGAAAGCTCTCGGGCGAAGACGGCGGGCAGGCGCGTGAGCCAACCGGTGATCTCGCGCGCCGCGACGCGGCGGCCATCCACGACCGCGGTCGACGCCAACGGGGCGCCCGGGTCGAAGCGCCAGCCGGGCTTCGAGAGGTCGCCGCAGGTGACGAGCACGGCACCATGGCCTGCCCAGCGCTCGACCAGCCCACGCGTGATCGGTTCAGCCCGCGAACCGAGAATGACAAGCATCTTGGAAGCTCATCGCCTGGTCGTTGACCCACAGAAGGCCCTGCCCTCGAACGTGCAGATCACGCGACCCCGCGTGTACATTCCCTTCCCGCTACGGGGTGGCGGCGCGCATACATGGCCCAACGACGTTGCTCTACCCACCATCGCACTCAGTGCTACACGACCGGAGCAGGGCGTCGACGATGGGATCGGGGAAGTACACCCGCCCGCAGCACCTTGGAACATCGCAAGGGCAATCGGCATCTTCGTGGCAGAGCATGTGCGTCAGGTCCTTCTGAATCGGGCACTCCGCGCGCGGCAAGCAATGGCTGCCCGCCCGGTAGCAGCACACCTCCCCGGACGGGCAGTCCTCCCGGCCGTCGCACCTCAGACTGCCAGCCACAGAAGGGAACTCGCAGCTCCCTGGAAAGTTGGGTTCACAGATCCCGTGTGCGCCCCGCGCGCAGCAGAGCTGAGCCCGTGGGCAGAGGGTCGTGCGCATTGAAGCCACGATCCCTTCGCGGCAGACCACACCGACCTCCCCTGAGTCCCCTAAGGGCTGGTCGCACGGCTGAGCGTCGACAGCCGTCATGTCCTCCGCGGCCCCATCGATGGCTGCTTCAACCATGGCATCTGGGCCACCCTCGCCGGGCAGGTCAGAGACAACATCCAGTCGGTCCTCGAGCGATGCGTCGGAGGCGGCGATCACCGACGCACAACCGGTGAGCAAAACCGCCGCAAAGAGCGGAACGCTCGCAATAGCGTGCCGGCCATCTACTCTCGTCGGTCTCAGAGGCATATGGAGGGCATCACTCGTTCAGCAGATCCTCAAAGAAGCGGCTACCGTTGTCGCTAGCGGGTTCGGTCCTGGGCCTCTCAGCTGGTTGGACAAATGAACTCTTGAGCTCTTTCTGCGCGGAATCAGGGTCATCGACGTGCGATGAAGCCCGAAGCGCGTCGGATCCGGGGGCGCAGGCCAGCAGGCAAGGTGCCACGTTCCCTGTGGGAAGCTGTCATCGGGCATGGCGATGCTCCGTCGTGCTCATCACAATCCCTGGACTTCGACGGGAGGGATCAATCGAACATCCACGATGCGTCCGTCACCGAGTTGGCCGCGAAAATCAGACCCCCAGCAGAGCACGTGGCGATCGCGTCGCAGCGCGCACGCGTGGCTGGAGCCGACCGAGATCGCGATGGCGTCAGTTATGCCCTCGACTTCGACCGGTTGTCGTAAGTAACTGCCGTCACCGAGCAGCGCGCGTCCCCAGCAAAGGACACGGCCATTGCGACGACGCGCGCAGTACGATTGCCCCCCACCCGATGACAGCTCCAGGACGTCTTCCAGCCCCACGATCTCCACCGGGGTCAGGGTGTTGCCAAAACCGCCATCGTCGAGCGTGAGAAGGGCATCCCCCCAACACACAACCGCTCCCCCCGCCCGGAGCGCGCAGGCATTGGTACCACCGATGGCAATCCCGATGGCGTCGTTCACTCCGACCACGGGATCCGTCGGATGATCGCGGGACGTCATCGTACCATCCCCCAACTCACCCAACGCGTTGGTCCCCCAGCAGACCACCTGGCCGTTCCTCCGGCGTACGCACGTAAAGGCACTGTCGGCAACTACCTCGACGGCATCCGTGATCCCAGGCACTTCGTGCGCAATGGTTTCGGCAATGAAGTTACCCGACCAGCAAGCTACTTGACCATCCGCTTGAATTGCACAGCCACCAAAGTCCCTGAGTGAGAGTTGGACAGGACGAATCAGCCCATGTACGGGATGTAACTCCATCCCGGTGCGCAGGTCCGAAGCTCCCCAGCAAACAGGGTCCCCGTCTCGTTGCAGTGCGCAAGTGACCATGTGCCCTGCGGCAATCTGAGTAGCATCACGAATCGTCGTGATCACGCTCGGCAGGAGCATCCTTGGTATCGCATCCACCCCCGCGTCAGGAGAGGAGGGAGGCAGTTGCACCTGAGCCCAGACCCCCCAACAGACCACCTGCCCGCTCGCTCGCCGCGCGCAAGTATGGCCGTCACCCGCCGAGATTTCGACGATGGCGTTGGGGTCGACAGGCACATCCTCCACGTCGCTCACGTCCGTGGCGGCTTCCGTGGCCGAGTCGACGCCATCCACCTGTGCGTCGCCCGCCTGCGAAGAAGCCTCGTTCGGGCAACCCGCGAGAGCCGTGCACATCGCGACGAGCCCCCATGTTGCGATCGAGCGCACGCACGGCGGGGCCGAGCCCAGGTGGTCCGCGGAGCCGAGCGTCTCGTCGTACTGGTCGCTCGTGTACTGCGCGCTGCCATCCGCGAAGGTGTCCTTGAACACGGAGAGATTATACCTGCGCATCGTCGCTCCCCGTGCCGTCAGTTGATGTCCCGGCCGCAGACGATGACCTCGACGTCGCTCGTCGGGGTGGTGCCGCCCAGCGTGACGCCGATCCGGCCGAAGGCCATGGGCCGGGTCGAGCTGTTGGCCGCGCTGGTGCGCTCGCGGAAGCGCGACCGGGGCGCCGTCGGTACGCGGGGGAAGACCGCGCCGCGCGAACGGCGCCGCACGCTGCCGAGACGCCGTCGAGCGCCCCCATGCCGCCGGCGGCGCCTCCCGCGTACGGAGCGCTGCTCAGGCGGTCTTCGCCTTGCGCTTGAGCGACGCGAGGCCCAGGCGCACGAGGTGGTCGCGGCGCTTGACGACCGCGTGCGTGATGCCCGTCCACTCGTTGAACCAGGCGTAGAGCTTGAGCTGGGCCTCGCGCGTCGAGGTCGACGGCGTCGTGACCGCGGGGGCCACGGGTTTCTTGCCCTCCTGCACGACCTCGATGAGCTTGCCGATGCGCGCGCGCTCGGCCTCGGTGATGCCGCGCTCGCCGAGCAGTTCGAGGGCCCTGGCGTCGTCGGGGTGCGCGCCGCGGCGCTTCGTGCCGAGGCGCTCGACGCGCGTGAGAAAGGTCTTCGTCGCGAGCACGGCCGACGCCCCCGGCGCCGCCTTGAGACCGTCACCGAACACGGCGCGATGCTGCGCGGGGTGCGTGTGCTTGAGCGCCGCGGAGGCGATCGCGAAGTTGGTCGTCGCCCACGCCTGGATCGTCGCCATGGCCGCGGGCACGGCCGTCACCTGCTCGTCGACGACCTCTTCGGGCGGCGCCGGGGGCGGAGCGAACGACGCGCGACCGCCGACCAGCTCCAGCAGCGTCCAGCCCGTCTGGTGCACGGTGTCGGAGTAGCCCCGCGTCACGAGCGCCGCCCGCACCTCGGGGATCGTCCCGACCCCCGCGAGGAAGGTCACCACCCGCTTCGGCAGTTGCGCGAGCGTGTCATCGCTCGGCGCTCCCTTCGTCGCGCCAGCGCGGCTGACCTTCCGCCGCTTCTTCGCCGTGGCCGTCGTCTCAGTCTTCGCAATCGCCATGGTCTTCGCCTCACCACCGCGCAGATGCGCGGTTCTCCATCGTTGACTCAGGCTACGCTTCGTGCGTCCCGCCAGACAAGGAGATTTTTGAGTGACCGGCGGAGCGCGGAGGGGCCCCCGAAGCGGTCGGAGGAGCGGTCGAAGCGAACGGAGGGGCACCCGAAGCGGGTTCGGGTGCGCATCGATGGATTCTCCATGGGGATTGATGCGCCGCGAGGGCGGGTCGGCGTCGCTTCGGGTGCGGTTTTCGCGCTTCAGAGGGCGATTGGATCGCTTCGGAGGGCGGTTGGATCGCTTCGGGGGCATCGGTGATGGCGAGGTGGCGGGGAGGGCAAGATGCTCCCGTATCGAGTTTCAGGCGTTTTCGTGCGCTTCGGAGACGCTGGTTGCGCGACTCGTGCTTCCAGGTGTTTTTACGCACATGCACTTGACAATCTCGCGAACGCGCGAGATCAAAGCGAAAGCGGGAGAAGTCCATGCAAATCGTTCGCGCACTGGTCTTGGTTTTCTGCGCCTTCTTGGCAACCTCGTGCAACTCGCAGGGGGAACGGGTGGTCCCACCAGCAGTGTACAGGCAATCTTCGGTGGCACTGCCGATTGCCCTCGTCTCGGCGATGGCAATTGCGAGCCGAACTCCGTTCGCTGACACCGGCACAATGCCGTCGTCGCCTTGGCCAGCGAAGGGGGCATCAATTGTACTGGGACGTTGATCTCCCCGTCCCACGTCCTCACTGCCGCGCATTGTCTCGTGAGCCCCGGCCGTAGCATCCGCTTCTGGCTGAACTTTGCCGAAGGGTCATCCCAATATGACATCGACCTCACGAGGTGCTGGCTCCATCCGAACGCGATTTCCCCCTTCGCGCTCGGCGATGGCGGCGCCATCCAGAATTGCAGCGACAGCCGACTCTATTCCCTCAACTCGACCGCCGACGTCGTGACGGCAAACGATGTTGCAGTCTTCGAGATCCCTTCGTGGGTGACTACCTCCGCTGGGACTTCGCAGTTCACCCCCGCCAGCATGTTTCCCGAGGGGGGAACAGCGCGCACGGCCGAGTCGGCTTTGCCGTTCGCGCCGGGGAGTTGGATCAACCAGCGATTCCGCGCCGCAGGGTATGCACAAGGCGGCGAGCCGCGCCCTCGCCAGCAGACGACGGGCAGCATCGCGAGCATTCATGCGGACGGATTTTGGGTCGTCAACACGGTAGGAGTGCTCGAAGGAGGCGATTCCGGGGGACCTCTCCTCTGGTTTCCGCAAGGGTCGATCGATCCGGCCACCGCGGCCCCTTCGGACCTGCACGCGAGCGATGAGCGCGAATACGTTCTCGGCGTCGTCAGCACGGCGAGCAGCTACGCCAACATCCTGACATCGTCGAACGCTTCCTTCATCCGCAGCCATGTCCCAGACCCGCCGCCCCGGGAGGTAGGGATGGGTCTCCTTAACGGTTCGTGGTGCTCGACCTCATCCGATTGCATGAGCGGCAACTGCGTGGGGCACGCCTGCCAGTCGAGCTCCGCCGGCACGGGACTCGTCAATGGTTCTGCCTGCTCGGCCTCCACTGCCTGCGCAAGCGACACCTGCGTGGGCGGCGTGTGCCTGGCCCCTTTGAGGGACAACTGCCCCACCGTCTACAACCCCGATCAGGTGGACAGCGACGGCGACGGTCGCGGTGACGCATGCGACCTCTGCCCCGACCTCTCGATCGCCGCGGGCGACGACCCCCTCCACCAGCGCCAGACCAACTGTAACCTGCACGTCGAGCAGGAGCGCGGGATGCGGCCCCGGGGCGACGCATGCGACCCCTTCCCCTGCAATCCCGTCGACGAGGCGTACACGCCCAGTGATCGTCGGCGCTCCTGCGTCGCCTCTTCGATCCCGTTGCCCTGGTATTCCAACTGTCTCATCGGCAGCAACGAAATCCACCTCGGCTTCGCGCCGCGGGTGGCCGCGGAAGCCGCCAGGATGCAGTTCGATCGGGAGGTGGCGGCGAGCCCGACGCCGGGCACGCTCGTGAGCCCGACGTGGCGTTGTGTGTGCGTCGGGTTGGAGGGGACGCCCAGCACATCGGGCGAACAGTGCGCCGCGCGAGATGATCCTTCAGCCCCGTGTCGTCGCCGCTTTCGAGTTCCGAGCCCGACGAGCGATGGCCACGACTGGCGCTTCGCACCCGTGCAAGTCGTCGGCGCGTCGACCGGTCTCGTGCACAACTCCACGGACTACGCTGCGATCCTTGCGTATCAGTCTCGCGCTAGCCGCGGCAATGCCGCCGGCGAATGGAGGGCGGCTATCGGGCAGCCAACGTGGGTGTGGGATCGCGCCAGCGACGTTCTGCCTCCCATCCCGATCACATCGGGCCGCCCGTCGCAGCCGACGCCCGCGCGGGTGATCTTCTGGTCGCGCGCGCAGGCATCGCTGAACCCGGGCGTTTCGACGAGCGATGATCCGCAGACGGCCGAGCAGCTCGGTGAGCGCTTCCAGGACTCCTACCTGACGGAAGGCATCCCGCTCCTAGCGCAGAGCCGTGTCGACATCCGGAATGGAATGCTGTTCCGCGCGCTCAACGAGCCGCGGGTCTTCCTCCTTCGCCCTCCGATTCCGGACCCTGGCCCCATCCCGCCTGAGCACCTCGTGAGCCGCTTCCTCACGGGTGTCTACCCGCTCACCAGCGACAGCCCCTCGTGGATGCAGGGCATGGGCTTCGACAACGCCCCGCAAAGCGCTCCCGTCTCGGGCTTCATCGTCGGTCAGGTGGACATCCGTCAGGCCGCGGTGACCTCCACGGCCTTCACCCAGGGCGCGGCCAACGACCTGCCCACGCATGCGGATGCTTCCTACGCTGTCGCGATCCCCGACGAGTACGGCTGGAGCGACGTCGCGGCCTTCGGCGGGCGCGACGCGAACAACGCGCTCCAGTCCGACCTCTTCTACACGACGCACACCTATGACCCCTACGGTGACCCGGCCTACGTCTGGCACCGCGCGCCCGCCGTCGGCGCCCTTCCCTCGGCGCGGGAGAAGGCCGCGCTCGCCTTCAACAGCGCCCGCACCCGCATCTACGTGATCGGCGGGCGCAACGGCGCGACCACCCACGACGACGTGCGGTGGTACGACCTCGCCGCGCAGAAGTGGTTCGTCGCCTCGCTCAGCGCGGCGCTGCCAGCACGCTACGACGCAGCGGTGGCGGTGCGCGACGATACGCTGTACGTTGGCGGAGGCGCGACGACCTCGGGCACGTTCCTCGGTGACCTGTGGCGCATCGACGGCGTAAGCGGCGAGGTGACGGGGTACGGCAACGCGCTGCCACTGGGGGCACTGCCGTCGCTGTCGTTCGACGACCATGGCGACGGGCTCATCTACGGCGGCGGCTACTACGGCACAACGTGGTACGCGGACGTGTGGACGGTGCGCTTCGAGGGCGTCCAGGTAATCACGTCCTTCGTCCGCAACTTCGCGCTCGACGGGATGGCACCGACGCCGGGCTACGCCGTCGTGGCTGACCTGTACCATGGGATGTACTGGGGAGTGCCCGGCTACAACCCGTCGGGCCCCCTGCAGGACGTGCGGTTCCTTCGCGACGGGGCCGTGACGGTCATCAAGACCAACGACTCGGGAAGCACGCTCGCGGCTGTGCGTGCGTCGGGGACGGGCACGACTACGCCCGAGAGCGTCGATCGTCCACCGCCCCGCCAGTCCAGGCATCGCCCAGGAGCGCCTGTTCCGATGGTCATCCGCCGGCCAAGTGTGGGTCCGAGCGCCTCGGCCGAAGCGCCGCAATGAAGGGCGCGCTGGCAACTGTGCTGGTCCTGGCGATGGGGGTGGCGTGCGGTCGTTGCACGTCACCGCCCGCACCAATCTGCGCAGATGGATCGGCTTCCCGAGATGGCGGATGCAGTCTTCTGAAGGACGCCGAGGCGGACGTAGCGTCCGACCGGACTACCGAAAGCGATACACCCGCACGAGATGCGCCGCCAGCGCCGGTATGGGCATCAGGAGGGTGGCACCTTCCCTGGAGGCAACCGTCGCCCCGCACCGCGCCTCCCACCTGCGGGGCAGGCGAACTTCTCTTGCCGATCCCCATTCGGTCGGACACCCCTGGCTTCTGCCACACGCGCGACTGGACAACATCCGGCTCATACGGCGGTTACTCGGCCTTTCGGGCAGGGGGGCCGTGGCAGTTCCTCTCGTCGAGCACCGATCAGTTTCGCATCGGCCTTACCTGTCAACCTCCCGCATTGCTCGCCGGCGTAAGCGATTTCGTGGCTCGTCGAGCAGCACTCATCCGTTTCGCAGACCCCTGGACGGAGGGCGAAGTGCTGTGGTCGCAAGAAACTCACTACGGTGATGGACAGGCCGGCATCAGCTGGCTGGTCGCCACAGAACAATTCACGGCGTTCGTCTGGGCAGTGCCGGGGGAATACGCGATCTACACGGGTGGTCCTCGCGGGGAGAACCTCCGCCCCGACCCTCTGTTCCAGATGATCGCGGCGCGCGACATCGAGTCGATGCACGCGGACGGCGCGCATATGGTGATCGAGGCATCCGGCGACATCTACCTGTACACGCGGCGCAACGACAGCACCAGTACGCGCACCGGCTCGCTGGAGAACCTCACGCCGTTGCCATCCCTCCAGTTTGACCCCTGGGTGTCGGGTCGCTACGTCGTCTGGACCGACCAGCGGCACGGAGTGCGAGGCACTGCCACGGCGCTCGACAACACCGAAGTGTACCTCTACGACATCGAGACCCGCACCATGCGCCGCCTCACGAACGATCCACCGGAGCGGCCGGTGATCCAGCTCAACGCGCGAGTCGAGGGTGATTGGGTGGTGTGGCTCGACCAGCGCAACTCACCCATGCCCAACCAGTACCCGGACACCCAGCCCGAGGTGCCGCGGGAAGTCTACGGCTACCATATCCCCACGGGCCGTGAGGTGCCTCTGATCACCGGGCGCAACCTCGTCACCGACCCGGTGCTCGTGGGAGGCGACCTCTGGTACAACTGCGCAGGCAACCTACGCACCGACGAGCAGTTCGAAGGCACCTACCGGGTGCACATGCCCGCCGCGCCGTCGCCCTGAGGGCATCTCCCCAGCGGGGCCGTTCCTCTCGTCTTGGGTTTCGGTTTGGTAATGCAGCCCGATGTTGCCGCGCTCGAAGCGCGGTTCGATCACCGCGCTTGCAGCGACAGAGCAGCCGCGGCTCCGCGGAACCGTGGCGCGTGAGTGACGCCCACGAGAGGGCTCAGCGCGCGACGGTGTTGTTCGTCGCCGCGGCACCGCCCGCCGTGCGCTCGCGGCGCACGCGCTCGACGGCGCGGGTCTCGTTGGCGATGCGTCCGTTGAAGGGCGCCGCGATGGGGTCGCCCGTCTCGGCGATGATCGTCGCCGCGCGCTGGGGGGTGAGGTTCGCGAGGTAGCGTAAAGAAATCTGTGTCCGGTTCTTGCGGCCCTGAAAACAAGGGGAGAACAAGAACATGGGACTCGGAGA
>JBDHVF010000072.1:0-17117 GCA_039809605.1 Polyangiales bacterium
GGGGTTCGCCTCGGGCGTCGCGGGCGCGGGCGCCGCGGGCACCGCGGGCACGGCCGCGAGGGGCTGCTGCTGCGTGGTCTGCGCGGCGGGCGGGGCCGTGGGCGCCGCGGGGTTGGGGTTCATCTTGTTGACCGCGAGCACGACCGCGAGGCCGAGCGCGAGGCCGCCGCCCACGATGGCGCCGATGAGCCCCATCGCCGGGCGCCGCGCGGCGCGCTGCTTGTCTTCGAGCGCCGCCCGCTGGATCACCACCGTGCTGTCGCCGCGGCGCGCGACGCGGAACTCCACCACGCCGAGCTGCACCATGTCGCCGGGGCCGAGCGGGCCCTTCTTCACCTTCTCGCCGTTGATCTGGACGCCGTTGGAGCTCCCCATGTCCTCGATCATCAGCTTGTCGTCTTCGAGGTAGATCTTCGCGTGCTCGCGCGAGATCGAGCTGAAGGGGAGCGCGACGTCGGCCGCCTCGGAGCGGCCCATCACCATGGGCAGCCGGTCGAGCATCACGGGCGGCGGCACGCCCGCGGGCGCGAGGAACACCAGGCGCAGGCCCTTGATCTGCTCGGGCACCGGCTGCGCGGCGGCCTCCTCGGCGGGGCGCGCCATGGCGAGCGGGTCGTTGTGCGAGGCGAGCGTCGAGGCCGTGCCCGCCGCGGGCGCGGGCGCCGAGAGGAGCGGCACGATGGGCTCCGACGGCGTGGGCGCGGGCGGCGGCGCGGGCGAGGGCTGCACGCCGGGCTCGTCGACGATCTGCAGGGTGTAGTCGCCGATGCGGATCTCGTCGCCGTGGCGGATGGGCTTCGCCTCGACGAGCCGCGCGTTGTTGACCACGATGCCGTTGTAGCTGGCGAGGTCCTCGAGCATGTAGTCGCTCGCGCGCTTGACGATGCGCGCGTGGCGGCGCGAGACGTTGCGCTCGGTCAGCCGGATCGTGTTGCCCTCCTTGCGGCCGATGGTGATCTCGTCCCGCACGAGCGGTACGACCGTCTTCTTGCCCTCGTCGTCGGCGATCACGAGCTTCAGCATCGGACCTTCAACCCCTGCGCGCTCCCCGCGCTTGGGGCGCGGCGCGACCGTTCGAAAACCCCGTCTCTCTCAGGGCTGGAACACACCGCGGGCGAGTCTATCCGGTGGGCATGGGGTGTCAACGCAAGGAATTCCGCGGGGGATGCATGGGCCCCGCGACGTGATATGCGTCGCGCATGGAGATCGAATTTGTCGGCGCCGCGCGCACGGTCACGGGCTCGATGCACCTCGTCCGCACGCGCCACGCCACGGTGCTCCTCGACTGCGGGCTCTTTCAGGGCCGGCGCCGCGAGTCGTTCGAGCGCAACCGCCACCTCCCGCTGCCCGTCGACGAGATCGACGTGGTGGTGCTCTCGCACGCGCACATCGACCACTCGGGCGCGCTCCCGCTGCTCACGCGCCAGGGCTACGACGGGCCCATCTACGCCACCCACGCCACGCGCGACCTCTGCTCCGCGATGCTCCGCGACGCGGCCTTCATTCAAGAGGCCGACGCGCGGCACATCAACAAGGAGATCGCCCGCGGCGAGCTCGAGAGCGAGCTCGTCGAGGCCCTCTACACCGAGGAGGACGCCCTCGCCGCCCTCGAGCGCTTCGTCTCGATCCCCTACCACCGCACGATGACCATCGCGCCGGGCGTGTCGCTCACCTTCTACGACGCGGGCCACGTGCTCGGCAGCGCCATCACCGCCCTCGACGTCGACGAAGACGGCGCCACCCGCAGGGTGCTCTTCACGGGCGACCTCGGGCGCAACAACATGCCCATCCTGCGAGACCCCGAGGTCGTCTCGGGCGCCGAGCTGCTCATCTCCGAGAGCACCTACGGCGACCGGCTGCACGACCCCATCGAGAAGATGGACGAGGACCTCGCCGGGGTCATCAACAAGACCTTCGCCCGCGGCGGCAAGGTGATCATCCCCGCCTTCGCCCTCGAGCGCGCGCAGGAGATCGTCTTCGCCATCAAGCAGCTCCGCCGCGACGGCGCCGTGGGCCCGGTGCCCGTCTACATCGACTCGCCCCTCACGGTGAAGGTCACCGAGATCTTCAAGATGCACCCCGAGTGCTTCGACGCCGAGACCCGCGCCCTCGTGCGCGGCAACGACTCGCCCTTCGAGTTCGAGGGCCTGCGCTACGTCGAGGACGTGAACGAGAGCAAGGCCCTCTCGGCGAGCGACAGGCCCGCCGTGGTCATCGCCGCCAGCGGCATGTGCGAGGCCGGCCGCGTGCTCCACCACCTGCGCAGCGGCGTCGAAGACCCGCGCAACACCGTGCTCATCGTGGGCTTCCAGGCCCAGCACACCCTCGGGCGGCGCTTCGTCGAGCGCCGCGACCGCGTGCGCATCTTCGGCGTCGAGCGCGACCGACGCGCCGAGGTCGTGGTGCTCAACGGCTTCAGCGCCCACGCCGACCAGCGCGACCTCGTCGCCTACGCCAACGCCTGCCGCGAGCGCGGCCCCCTGCGCAAGGTCGCCCTCGTGCACGGCGAGCCGCAGGCGCAGAACACCCTGCGCCAGCTCCTCACCGACACCCACGGCTACCCCGACGTGTCGACGCCCGCCCCCGGCCAGCGCATCACGCTGTAGCTACAAGAGCACGCCCTTGAGAAAGATGTGGGCGACGGTGAAATAGATCACCAGCCCCGTCACGTCGACGAGCGTCGCGACGAAGGGCGCCGACGCGGTGGCCGGGTCGAGCTTCACCCGCCGCAGCGCGAAGGGGAGCATCGAGCCCACCACGCTGCCGAAGAGCACCACGCCCACGAGGCTGCCCGCGACGGTGAACGCCACGCGGGTGTAGTGCGGCCCGTACGCGGCCTGCGCCGTGGGCCAGAACTGCACGCGCACGAAGCCGATCACGCCGAGGATCAGCCCCAGCACCAGCCCCGTGCGCAGCTCGCGAAGGAACCCCCGCCACCAGTCGACGAGCTCGACCTCGCGCAGCGCGAGGGCGCGGATGATGAGCGACGTGGCCTGCGAGCCCGAGTTGCCGCCCGAGGAGATGATCAGCGGCACGAAGAGCGCGAGCACCACCGCGCGCTCGATCTCGTTCTCGTAGTAGGCCATCGCCGTGGCCGTGAGCATCTCGCCCACGAGCAGCACCGCGAGCCAGCCCGCGCGCTTGCGCACCATCGTGAGCATGTCGGTGTCGAGGTAGGGCGCGTCGAGGGCCTCCGTACCACCGAGCTTCTGGATGTCCTCGGTGGCCTCCTCGGCCTGCACGTCGAGCACGTCGTCGACGGTGATGATCCCCACGAGGTGACCGCCCGAGTCGGTCACGGGCAGCGCCACGCGGTCGTACTTCTCGAACGCGGCCACCACGTCCTCGCGCAGCGCCGTCGCGGGGATCGCCACGAGCTGCCGCTCCTCGAGGCTGTCGACGCGGTCGTCGGGCCTCGCGAGCACCAGCGTGGCGAGGCGCACCTCGCTCAGGAGCTTGCCCCGCGCGTCGGTGATGTACACCACGTTGATCGTCTCGCTCTTCTTCGCGTGCTCGCGGATGTACGCCAGCGCCTCGGCCACGGTCATCTCGGGCCTGATCGCCACGTACTCGGGCGTCATCGAGCGCCCGGCCGAGCGCTCGGGGTAGCCCAGGAGCTGGTTGGCGATCTTGCGCTGGTCGGGCGAGAGCGTCGCGACGAGGTGGCGCGTGACCTCGGCGGGCAGCTCCTCGAGCAGCCGCGTGCGGTCGTCGGGCGCCATCTCGTCGAGGATGCGTACGATCTGCTCGTCGGCGAGCGTCTCGACCAGGGCCGTCTGGTGGTCGAGCGGCAGGTGCTCGAAGGTCTCCGCGGCCTCGACGCGCGGCAGGATGCGGAACATCAGCGCGCTGTCCTGCGGCGAGAGACCTTCGAGGAGCTCGGCGCGGTCCGACGGGTCGAGCTCGGTCACGAGCTCGCGCAGGGTGTTCCAGTCCTTCGCGCGGATCAGCTCTTCGTAGTCGGGCTTGAGGAGCTGGCTGAGCATCGGACCTCTCCGCGGGATGCCGGAAGGTGCCGTACGACGCAGAGCCCGTCCAGGCTAGAAGTGCGGGGGTTACTGCTTCTTGCGGCCGAAGAACGCGCGCACGGGGTCGGGCAGGCGAGACATCACCTCGCTCTTGGCGATGGCCGTGTACGACCGGGCCATCTGCTTTGCCACGGCGGCCTTGGCCCCGAGGCTCTCGGTGCCGGGCCCTTCGAGCCCCAGCGCGCCCTGCTCGAACTGGTCCTTCGTCTTGCGCCGCTGGAGCTTGCCGCTCGAGGTCTTCGGGATCGTGCCCGCGGGGATCAGCGCGACCTTCCACGGCCGCAAGCCCACCTCGGTCTGCACCAGGTCGTTGATGCTCGCCTCGATGCGCGCGAGCGCTTCGTCTGAGGGGCGCTCCTTGCCCGACCACTCGGCCACCACCACGAGCTGCTCCGACGACGCGCCCGCGGGCTGCAGCGCGAAGGCCACGACGGCGCCCTTGCGCACCCCGTCGAGGTCCTGCACCAGCCACTCGATGTCCTGCGGGTAGTAGTTGCGCCCGTTGATGATGATCATGTCCTTGACGCGCCCGCAGACGAACACGTCGCCGTTCACCAGGTACCCGAGGTCGCCCGAGTGAAGCCACTCGCCCTTGAAGGCCCCGGCGGTGGCCTCGGGGTTGTTGAAGTACCCCGGCGTCACGCTCGGGCCGCGGATGCAGAGCTCGCCCACGGCGCGGTCGGGCAGGCGGTTGCCCTCGGCGTCCATCACGGCCACCTCGTGGCCCGCGAAGGTCTTGCCGCAGTTGACGATCTCGACCTTGCGAGACGCGTCGACGCCGTCGCTCCACGGCTTCGCCTCGCCCTCGCGCAGCGCCTCGGCGTCGACCGCGTCGACGTGCAGCTCGCCGTCGAGGCAGTGAAGGAACGAGATCGCCAGCGTCGCCTCGGCCATGCCGTAGCAGGGCAGGAGGGCCTTCGCCGAGATGCCGCAGCGCGCGAGGCGGTCGACGAAGCCGCGCAGCGTGTCGGGCTGAATGGGCTCGGCCCCGCAGCCGAGCACGCGCACGCGGGAGAGGTCCCACGAGGCGATCTCGCTGTCCTTGGCGCGGCGCGCGGCGAGGGCGTACGCGAAGTTGGGCGCGAAGGTGATCGTGCCCTTGTGCTTGTGAAGCATCTCGAGCCAGTACGCGGGGCGCTTCACGAACTCGAGCGTCGGCAGGAAGGTCACCGGCACGCCGTTGAACAGGGGCGCGATGACGAAGCCGATGAGGCCCATGTCGTGATAGAGCGGCAGCCACGAGACGCCGCGGTCGGTGTCGGGGTTCGACGCGAGCCCCTCGAACATGATGGCCCACGCGTTGGCCGCGAGGTTGCCGTGCGTCACGCGCACGCCCTTGGGCGCCGACGTGCTGCCCGACGTGTACTGGAGGAAGCACAGGTCGTCGGGCGTGAGCGAGGGCTCGGTGCCCGCGCGCGGCGCGTTCAGGTCGAGCGCCTCGACGAGGGCGAGCTTCTCGACCGCGCCGGTCTCGACCGCGGACCCGAGGATGGGCCGCACGACCTTGCTCACGAGCAGCACCTTCGCGCCCGACGAGGCCACGATGTGCTCGACGTTCTTGACGTAGCTGTCGACCTTGCCGAGCGCGAGCGGCGGGTACATCGGCACGGGCACCAGCCCCCCGAGCACCGCGCCGAGGAAGTTCAGCACGAAGTCCTCGGCGCCGGGCACCACCATCGCGACGCGGTCGCCCTTGCGCAGCCCGAGGGCGTGAAGGGCCGCGGCGCGGGCCCTCACCGCGTCGAGCAGCTCGGCGTACGTGTAGCGCTTGTCGGCGTCGCGCGGGTCGGCGAAGCAGAACGCCTCGCGCGAGCCGCGGCGCTGCGCGGCGTCGCGGAGCGCGTCGGCGACGGTCTTCGACCACTGGTCACGCTCGGTCATCATGGCGGGTTCGGTCATGGCGGGCGCGGAACCTAGTCGAGTTCCGCGGCGGATGTCATGTGCGTCGCGGCGTTCGCGGGGTGCGTGCCGGTGGTGGCGGCGTCGACGTCACGTTGAATGTCCCAGCACGCGCAGCCGACAATGGCTCGAGTCGGTCTTCGATGAGGGAGTGAGTCGTCCCATGGGTGTTGGAGCGTCGCGTCGCGGGTCAGGCAACCTCTTGCCGTGGCTGATGGTGGTCGGTGTCGGAGGGTGCGCCGACCCCGCGGGCGACGCGCCCCGTGCGTCGGAGCAGGGGCTCTCGCTCGGCGCCGAGGTCATGGTCGACCCGCGCATCCGGCTGCACGTGTCGCCCGAGCAGTACACGCCCGCGTCGGTCGGGTGGAACGGCAGCACGTACCTGCTCGCGTGGACGGACACCCGCAGCGGGACCTACCAGATCTACGCCGCGCGCTTCGACGCCACGGGCGCGCCGCTCGAGCCCGCGGGCTTCGCCGTGGCGCCGGCCATCATGGGGCAGGTGCCGTCGGTGGCCTCGGACGGGCGCGACTTTCTGATCGCCTGGGCGGGCGGCGCCGCGCGCGTGTCGGCGGCCGGCGCCGTGCTCGGGCGCGTCACGCTGGGCACCTGCTGCGGCACCCCGGGCGTCGCGTACGACGGCGCGGGGTACGCCGTCGCGTGGACCGACGGCGGCACCACCGTCTATGTGTCGCGCCTCGATGCGTCGGGCGCGACCCGCGACGCATCGCCGATCGCCATCAGGACCACCTCACCCGCGAGCGACGCGCGCATCGCCGCGTCGTCGTCGGGCTACCTCGTCGCGTGGGACACCTCCACCGACGTGCGCGTGGCCCGCCTCGCGCGCGACGGCACGGTGCTCGACCCGGGCGGCCGCGCCGTCACCGCGGCCGCGGCGCAACGCGGGCGGCCCGAGGTGGCCTCCGATGGAACGAACTACCTCGTCGCGTGGAACGCGCAGGCGGCGAGCGGCTCGCGCGACGCTGGCAACTACGGCGTGCTGCTCTCGCCGTCGGCCACGCCCGTGGGGCCCGCGGTGACCTACTTCGGCCCGGCCTACGTCGGACACCGCCCGGGCGTCTCGTTCGACGGAACGAACTTCGTCGTCGCGTGGCTGAGCAACGTCGCGACGGTGCAGGCGGCGCGCGTCGACCGCGCAGGCGCGCTGCTCGACCCCACGCCTCGCGCGGTGGGGACCTTCACCGAGTCGCGCTCCTATCCCGGCCCCGCAGTGGCGCGGTCGATGGTCGTCGTCTACGGGCAGTACTTCAACCTCCGGTCCGACGCGACCGGCACGGGACCCGTGCGCGACGGGACCATGATCGGCGACGTGCAGATCGACCCGCACGCCTCGTTCGACGGCACGAACTTTCTCGTGAGCTGGGCCGCGCAGCTCGGCCCCTTCCCCCAGCGCCCGAACCTCGAGATCAACGCCGCGCGCATCTCCCCCGCGGGCGCGGTGCTCGACCGGCCGGCGCTGACCGCGATCGCCCGCGGAGGCGACGCCAGCTTCCAGATCGGCATGGCGTTCAACGGCATCGACCACGTGATCACCTCGGCGTCGCCGCCGGCGAGCTTCGGCGAGATGTACGGCACCCTCGTCGCGCGGGTGAGCCCCGCGGGCGTCTCGGGCGGCGCCCCGACGGCGGCCAACGACATGCAGAAGGCGCGAGCCCTCGCGGCGGGCGGTGGAGTCACGCTGCTCGGCTCGCTCACCCTGACGCGCGCGCGGCGCGTGGGCGCCGGCGGGGTGCTGCTCGACCGCGCCCCGATCGACCTCGGGTTCACCGCGCCCGCCGCCGACTTCGACGGCACGAACTTCTTCGTCACGGGCCCTGGCGCCACGACGCCGTGCTCGCTCGCGAGGGCGCTGCGCGTGAGCCCCGCGGGCGACGTGGTCGACTTCGAGCCCTTCGTGGTTCCCTGCGCCACGGACGTGCCGAACGGCATTCACCGCGCCGTGGCCTTCGACGGCACGAACCACCTCGTCGTGTGGGACTCCGACCCGGTCGGCTTCCCCACGCTGGGCACCATCTACGCGACGCGCATGAGCGCGACGGGCGCGGTGCTCGACGCGCGCCCGTTCCGGCTGCCGTCGGGCGCGAGCGGCCAGCACAACCCCACGGCCGTGTACGACGGCCGCTCGTTCGTGGTCGCGTGGGAGGACTTCTCGCGCGGCGCCGGGGACATCGTCGCGACGCGCGTGAGCGGCGCGGGCGCGGTGCTCGACCCGGCGGGCATCGCCCTGGGCGCGGGCCCCACGCGCGAGCGCTCGCCGCAGCTCGCCGCGGGCCGCAACGGCGCCACGCTGGCGACGTGGAGCCGCTACGACGAGGTCTCGGGCGTCGATCGCGTCATGGCGCGCGTGGTGTACTTCAACGACGACGCGGGCGTGATCGACGCGGGCGTGATCGACGCGGGCGCCGACGCCGCCGTCGACGCGCGCCCGGACGTCGCAGACGCCACCGTCGACGCGCGTATGGACGTCGCGTCGACGGATGCGCCCGACGCGCGCGCAGACGTCACCGTGATGGACGTGCCGATCACCATGGACGTGGCCGCCGACGCGCGCGCTGATGCTGCGACCGACGTGATCGCCGACGCGCGCGCTGATGCTGCGACCGACGCCAGCGTGGATGTCGCGGCGGCAGACGGAGCGATGGACGTCACGGGCGACGACGCGTCGACGGACGCGGCGGTCGATGACGCGAGCGACGACGTGGCGCTCGCGGACGCCGCGCGCGACCTCGGCGCCGACACCGCGACACCTCCCGACGCCTCCACGGACGCGAGCTCGACCGACGACGTCGCGACCGACGACGCGGCGCCCGACGCGGCGACGCCCGCGCCTGCCCCCGACGGCGGCGGCCTCTGCTCCACGAGGCCTGGGCGCTCGACGCCGGCGGGTGCGTGGTGGTCGCTGCTCGTCGTCGCGGCCGGTCTCACACGGCGCCGCTCGTCGCGGGAGTGGTCAGCCCGTCGATAGGCCGAAGCCCTGCCCGCGACTGGCCAACGCCCACGACGCACTGGCCCACGGCTCACTTCTCACTTGCATCTCCGCGGCATCCTTTCCTACCTTCCGCGGACCATGGCGAAACCGAAATCAGCCTCGAAGCCCGTCTCCAGCAAGGCGAAGCGCACGGCCCCCGCGGCGAAGCCCGCGGTCACGGGCGCCGTGAAGATCGACGTGCCCACCGTCGCCGCGGCGGTGAACGCGCTCCCACAGCCGACGAGCGCGCAGGTCTCCGCGTGGCTCGCGCAGTACCCCGAGGGCTACGCCTCGTCGTTGGCGACGCAGACGCGCGCGCCGCTCGTGGTCGGCGAGGCGTGGGAGTGGTTTCAGAAAGCTCGCGCCGCGCTCGAGGGCCCGCTCGCGGGCGCGATCCGCTATCCCATCGAGCGGCTGGCGTTCCTGGGGCGCTGCCTGCTCGACCTCGCGGGCGCGCTGGAGTCCGAGCGCGCGGCGAAGCGCAAGGTCTCGACGCTCTCGGGCACGCGCGACGCGGCCGAGGCGCTCGCGCAGGCCACGCTCATCGACCTCCGCAGCGCGATGCGCGAGGCCGCGGGCCGCCACCCGACGCTCACCTCGCAGCTCGACGCGCGCGTCGCCGAGTCGGCGGAGGGCAACATCGCGGGCCTGTTGACCGGCCTCGCGAACCTCCTCGACGCGTGGCTCGACAGCGACGACGAAGACGTGCGCACGCTGGTGGCGTCGGTGAAGCTCACCCGCGACGACGTCACGAACGCGCAGACCCGCGCCGGGGCGCTCACCACCGCCGCGACCCACAAGCGCGGCCACACGGAGACCGAGCGCGACAGCGCCGAGACGACCCCGCTCGAAGGCCGCGTGCTCGTCGAGATGAGGGCGCTGCGCAACGCGCTCGCCAACGCGCGCGACAAGACGGGCGACAAGCGCATCCCGCTGCTCGCGGCGGGCCCCGCCACGCGCGCGGTCTTCGGCCGCCGCGGCGACGACGGCGAGCCGAAGGGCGAGCCGAAGCCCGCGAAGGAGCCGAAGCCCGCCGACGAGCCGAAGTGAGAGCGTCGAGCGGCGCGTTTCGACTGCCACCCGGCGCGTTTTGACTGCCACCCGGCGCGTTTTGACTGCCACCCGGCGCGTTTTGACTGCGAGCTTCTGGCGCAGTGCGCCCCCCGATGCGTCCGGCGCGGGAGACACAGTTCGATCGCGACGCCGCCAGCGAGCGACCAGCCGCGGCTCCGCGGAGCCGCGGCGCATCGGCGACGCTGTCAGCGCGCTGGTTTCCCCGCTGCGTCGCGAGTGCGCTGCCGCGCGCGAAGTGACAGCGTCGCAAATGCGCCGCGGCTCCGCGGAGCCGCGGCTGGTCGCTCGCTGCACGCGTCGCGATCGAACTGCGCTTCGAGCGCTGACAGCGTCGCAAATGCGCCGCGGCTCCGCGGAGCCGCGGCTGGTCGCTCGCTGCACGCGTCGCGATCGAACTGCGCTTCGAACGCGACGTCCCCTCCGCCGCGTTGACCCGTCGGGCGCGCCTCCGCATGATGCCCGCCCCCGATGGCCCTCCGACGATCCCCGCCGTGGTTCGACTCGCTCACGCTGCGCGGCGTGGCGGCGGTCGCGCGCGTGCCCGTCGACCGCATCGTTCACCACGGCTTCTCGTACGCGGGGGGATCACCCTCGATGGACGACGACGGCGCCGTGCGCGCCACGCTCCGCCACGACCGCAGGCCCGGCGCCGAGGTGGTGATACGGCCCTCGCGCGGGGGCGGCGCGCAGTTCGAACACGACTGCTCGTGCCGTCAGTGGGGCGTGTGCGAGCACACGGCCGCGGTGCTCGCCGACCTCGCCATCTCCGAGGGCCTGCGCGACGCGCTTGTCGCGGGCGGCGACGTGGGCGAGCACCTCGCGAAGCTCCCGCGATGGCGCGAGGCCGTGCACCGCGCGTGGACCGCCGAGCGCATCGCCACGTCATGGCTGCCCGTCGAGCCCGCCGCGCCCGCGGCGCCGCCCGAGTACCTCGTCGCGCTCCCGTCGGCCGACGTCGCGGGGCGCTCGCTGCAATCGCGCGTCGCGGGCTTCGACGGCACCGCCGCCCTCGACGTGCGCGTGCGACTGCCAGGGAGCCGCGGGTTTCTCGACGCGGGCGCCGTGCGCACCATCGCCTTCGCGCCCGAAGACCGGCGCATCTTGCGGTTGCTCGAGTCGCGCTCGGGCAACCGCAAGGGCTTTCGCGCCACCGGCGCCGACGCCGCGCTCGCGCTCCACCTCCTGCGAGAGCGGCCCGCCGCGCGGGTGATGCTCGGCAACGGTGACCCGCTCGAGTTCGCCAGCGAGCCCCTCGCCCTTCACGTCGTGCGCGCGCGGCTCGCGAGGCGATTGCTCTCCATCTCGCTCGCGCCCGAAGAGGGCGTGCGCACCCTCCAGGGCGTGAGCGCAGGCAAGCGCTGGGAGGAGAGCGAAGCGGGCGACGACACCGAGACCGACGCGCTCGAAGCCCGATGGCGCTCGCGCGACGGCACCGTCGACGTGCCCTCGCGAGAGACCGTGCTCTACCGTGGGCCCTACTCGTTCCTGTGGGTGCCCGCGAAGGCGAGGGTCTTTCCCGTCGACCCGAGCGTCGACCCCGAGGCGGCGTGGATGCTCCAGGTGTCGCCCGCGGTGGAGTTCCTGCCCGAGCACGCCGAGACCTTATGGAAGGGCTTACGGAAGCGCCTTCGGGGGCGCTCGGTCACGCTGCCCTCGCCGTCGAGCCTGGGCATCGCCGACCGGCTCCCGGTGTTCACCCTGCACGTCGACGGCGCCGCGCTCGCGCTCACCGCGCGCCTCGAAGCGGTGTACCCGCACGGCGCCGTAGCGGTCGCGCCGACGAAGCTCTCGGAGGCCGACGCCGACGACCGCCGCGACGTCGATCTCGAGTCCGCGGCGCTGGCGGCCGTGACCGCCAGCGGCATGCATTGGGAGCCCGCGCGCGAGGTCTTCGTCGCCCTCGACGACGACGCCGCGCGCTTCTGGCTCCGCGGCGTTCACGAGCTGCGCGCGCGCGCCGAGCCCGAGGTGTCGGTGATGATCCCCGCGGCGCTGCGCGGCGTCACCGCGCGAGAACCGTTGCAAGGTCGGCTGCGGCTCTCGCTCACCGGGTCGCTCCTCGACCTCGCGCTCGTGGTCGACACCGGCGGGCGGCGCGTCGACCTCGACGCGGTGCGCGACGCGCTCGCGAAGAAGCGGCGCTGGGTGCTGCTCGACGACCGCTCCCTCGCCGAGATCACCGACTCACTCGCCGACCTCGTCGACGACGCGGGCGACCTCTGGACCGACAGCCCCGAGGGCGCGACCGCGAGGGTCCCCGTGCACCAGCTCGGGCGCGTGGAGCAGTGGCTCGACGCCATGGAGAGCACGCGCGACGCGTCGGCCAGGGCCCTGCACGAGCGATTGCGCGCGGTGACCGTGGCGCCCGACCCCGAGGTGCCCGACGACTTCGCGGGCACGCTGCGGCCGTATCAACGGCAGGGCCTCGCGTGGCTCCAGTTCCTCGACGCGATGGGCGCGGGCGGAGCGCTCGCCGACGACATGGGCCTCGGCAAGACCGTGATGACCCTCGCCCTCCTCACATGGAAGCGCGCGAACGAAGGCCCCGCCCCCTCGCTCGTCGTGTGCCCCACATCGGTCGCGGGCAACTGGGCCTCCGAGGCCGCGCGCTTCGCGCCGTCGCTGAAGGTGCTCTCGCTGCGAGGCGTCGGGGCGGCCGAACGCGCGACGACCGACCTCGCGCAGGCCGACCTGGTGATCACCACCTACGCGCTCCTGCGGCGCGACGTCGAGGCGCTGCGGGGCGTGCGCTTTCGCTACGTGGTGCTCGACGAGGCGCAGAACATCAAGAACGTCGACGCCACGACGACGCGCGCCGCCCGCGCGCTGCGCGCCCACGTGCGCCTCGCGCTCACGGGCACGCCCATCGAGAATCGCCTCACCGAGCTCTGGTCCATCATGGACTTCGCCAACCCCGGCATGCTCGGCGCCCGCAAGGTCTTCGAAGCGCGCTTCGAAAAGCCCCTCGCGGCCGCGGCGGTCGCGGGCCCCGGCTCCCCGAAGAACGTCGACGCGGCCGTGGCGGCGCGGAGGCTGCGCGCGGTGATCCGTCCGTTCGTGCTGCGCCGCACGCGCGCCGAGGTGCTCGACGACCTGCCGCCGCGGCAGGAGGTCGACCTGGTGTGCCCGCTGCCGCCCGCGCACCGGCGCCTCTACGACGCGCTCGCGGTGGTGCTGCGCGAGGAGGTGCGCGAGTTCATGAGGCGCGAGCCGTGGGCGAAGCCCGGCGTGGCGATGTTCACGGCGCTCCTGCGCCTGCGGCAGATGGCGTGCGACCCGCGGCTGCTCGACGCGACGAGCGCGGTCGAGGGCGCCAAGCGCGCGGTGTTCATGACGACGGTGAAGCAGCTCGTGGCCGAGGGGCGGCGCGCGCTGGTGTTCTCGCAGTTCACCGAGCTGCTGGGGCTGTGGCGCGACGACCTCGCGCGCGAGGGCATCGCGTGCGAGTACCTCGACGGGAGCACCGCCGACCGCGACGCGGTGATCGAGCGCTTTCAGCACGGGGCGGCGCCGCTGTTCCTCATCTCGCTCAAGGCGGGCGGCGCGGGGCTGAACCTCACGGCGGCCGACACGGTGATCCACTGCGACCCGTGGTGGAACCCCGCCGTCGAGGAGCAGGCCACGGCGCGCGCGCACCGCATCGGGCAGACGCGCGCGGTGACCGCGTACCGCCTCGTGGCGCGCGGCACCGTCGAAGACAGGGTCGACGCCCTCAAGGAGCGCAAGCGCGAGCTCGCCGACGCGGTGATGGCGGGCGACGCCGCGCCGCTCGCGGGCCTCACGGCCGACGACGTCGCGATGCTGCTCGCCGACGCCGACGACGAGGGAGACGAGGGGTGAGCTCGGGGAGCGCCGCGAGACCCGGTCTACATCTGCGTTCGTGGGGGCACGCACGCGTGGACCCGTGGTTCCGCGTGCGGCCATGGGCACGCGTGGGCCCGGGGTTACGCCTGCGTCCATGGGCTCGCTGCACGAGGCTAACCCCGGGCTACTTTCGGGGTGACCCGGCCTGCGCCGGGTCGCAGCTCACTCCTGGCAAGCGTCGAATTTTGATCGGAGGACGCAACCTACGGTCGCTCGTCGCCGATGACCGGGCATGGGCTCCGTGTACTCTCGTCTATACGTGCATCTGGTGTGGGCTACGTGGAACCGTCGCCCCGTCTTCGACGAACGTCGCGCACGTCGCACTCACGCGCGCCTCGCGCGTCTGTGCCACAACGTCGACTCCGTGGCCTTCGCCGTCGGAGGCGTGGCTGACCACGTCCACCTGCTGGTGTCGATCCATCCAGCGACGTCGGTGTCGAAGCTGGTCCACGCCCTCAAGGTCGGCACGAGTCAGTTCGTCGAACACGAGCTCGGCGTGCCTGCGTTCGCGTGGCAAGAGGGCTACGGCGTCTTCTCCCTCCGAGAGACCGAGTGCGAGCTCGTGCGCCACTACATCCTTCGACAGCCGCAACACCACGCGGATGGAACGGTCGTCGACGAGTGGGAGCGAACGAGCTGCGACCCGGCGCAGGCCGGGTCACCCCGAAAGTAGCCCGGGGTTAGCCTCGTCAGGCGAGCCCATGGACGCAGGCGTAACCCCGGGCGGGAGCGTGCGATGACCTCCGCCCGCGCCGTCGCGGCGTGCACCTCGGCGGGCGCCGCCGCGGCCGCGTGGATGATGCGCGACCTCGGCGCCCCCTTCGTGCTGCCGCGCACGCCGCTCTGGGCGCTCTGCGCGGCGATGTCGCTCACCGCGGGCGTCGCGGTGCTGCGCCCCGCGAGCGCGGTCGTGCACGGGGCGCTGGGCGCGCTGCGGCTGTCGGTTCCGCTGCTGCTCACGCTCGCGTGGACGGCCGAGGGCAAGGAGCTCTGGGGCGCCCTCGCGGTGTGGGTGGCCGTGCACGACGGGTGGAGGGGCGCCGCGTCGAGGGCTCCGCTCGCGCCCGCGGCGCTGGCGATCGTGGGCGTGATCGCGTGGTCGTCGACGCGCGACGACGTGGCGCCGGGGCGCGCGGTGCTGGTGGGCCTCGTGGCGGGCGTGGCCGCGCGGTGGGCGAGCGAGCGGAGGGCTCAGCCCTTCGAGAGGTAGAGGTCGAGGCCCTTCGCGGCCTGCCCGCGGACCTTGTTGCGCACGATCGGGCTCCACCCGAGGAAGAGGCCCGCGGGGCCGAGCGCCTGGCGCGACCAGCGCCAGAAGTCGAACGTGTCGGCGTGGCGGGTGATGAGCCCGTCGCGGAACTCGAAGCGCGCGTCGATGACGTTGTGCACGCGGCGGCCGGTGGCGGAGAAGGTGTACCAGGCCTCCCAGTGGGCGGCGCCCTCGCGGTCGTCGGCGCGAAAGCCCGACGACTCGACGCGCAGGTCGGCGGCGCGGCCGGCGAGCATCTTCCACATCGCGCCCGCGCGCTCGCCGCGGAGGTCGGGGAACACCGGGTCGGAGAAGTGAACGTCGGGCGCGTAGCACGCGACCATCGTGTCGGCGTCGCGCTTCGCGAAGGCCTCGTAGAACCGTCGGATCATCTGTTCGTTGGGGTGCATGGCGCGCGCGAGGGTACACCACGCGAGGGGGTTTCGAAGTGGTTGTGCCGGGCTCCCGCGTCGCGCGACACTCGGCGCCCACGATGGACCCGCTCGCCCGCGACCTCGAAGCGCTCCTCTCGCCCGGCGCCGTCTCCGTCGACGCCGCGGACCGGAGCGCGTACGCCCATGACCTCTGGCCCCGCCAGCTCATCGCCACGCGGGGAGCGCTGCCGAGGCCGCCGGGGCCGCGCGCCGTCGTGTGGCCCGAGACCGCCGAGCAGCTCTCGGCCGTCGTGCGCTTCGCGGCTTCGAAGGGCGTCACGCTGATCCCCTACGGCGCCGGCAGCGGCGTGGTGGGCGCGATCCAGGCCACGGGCGACGTGATCGCCGTCGACATGAAGCGCATGCGCGCGATCCACGAGGTCGACCTCGCGGCGGGCCGCTGCACCGTCGACGCGGGCCTGCTCGGCGAGCACCTCGAGGAGCGGCTGCGGCGGCGGGGCGCGACGCTCGGGCACTTCCCCTCGTCGATCTACTGCTCGACGGTGGGCGGCTGGGTGGCGACGCGCGGGGCGGGCCAGTGCTCGGGTCGCTACGGCAAGATCGAGGACATGGTGCTCGCCGTCGAGGGCGTGCTCGGCGACGGCGAGCCCTTTCGCGCCGCGGCCCCGCGCGCGGGCGAGACCGACTTTCGACCGCTCGCGGTGGGCAGCGAGGGGACCTTCGGGTTCATCACCCGCGCGACGCTGCGCGCGTGGCCCGCGCCGACGTCGTGGCGCGGCCTCGCGCTCACCTACGGCTCGATGCGCGACGCGTGGGGCGCCATTCGCGCGCTCTACCAGTCGGGCCTGCGCCCGGCCGTCACGCGCCTCTACGACCCCTTCGACTCGTGGCTCTTTCTTCAGGGCTCGTCGGAGCACGCGCCGCGCCCCGAGGGCGCCCCCTCGCCCGGCCGCCGCCAGCCGCGCGTCGAGGCCCTGATGCGCCGCGTGCTCGACCACCCCCGCGCGGTCAACGCCGTGGCCCACACGCTCGGCGACCGCGTGTACGGCCGCTCGCTGCTCATCGTGGTGTTCGAGTGCGCCGACCAGGACCCCGTCGAAGAAGCCCTCTCGCGCGCGAGAGAGATCTGCCTCGGCGAGGGCGGGCGCGACGCGGGCGAGGCCCCGTGGCGCCGCTGGCTCGTGCGACGTCACGCCGTGAGCTACCGCCAGCCGCCCACGTACGCGCGCGGCGTGTGGGCCGACACCATGGAGTGCGCCGCCCCCTGGTCGCGCCTCGGGGCGCTCTACGAGGGCGTGCGCGAGGCCCTGGGCGGCGGCGGGTTCGTGATGGCGCACATGAGCCACGCGTACCCCGACGGGTGCTCGATCTACTTCACGTTCGCGGGCGCGTCGAAGACCGACGCCGAGGCCCTCGAGACCTACGCCGCGACGTGGAGGCGCGCGCTCGCCGCGGCCCACGCCGCGGGCGGCACCGTGGCGCACCACCACGGCGTCGGGCGATCGAAGCGCGGCGCGATGGGGCTCGAGTGGGGCGCGGGCGTGCGCGTGCTCGAGGCGCTGCGGCGCGCGGCCGACCCCCGCTCGGTGCTCGTGCGCGGGGCGCTGGTGCCCGACGCG
>JBDHVF010000073.1:0-16813 GCA_039809605.1 Polyangiales bacterium
CCACCCCCATCGCGCCCCCGCCGCACACGCACTTCGTCTCATCTCGCTCCTGGCAGCTCGCTCGCCCGCCCACCCGCAGACCCCTGCCGCGGCTCCCGTCCCCCTCGACGCTCCGCCGCCCGTCCGCAGCCAACGCAGCCCGCTCCCTCCCCGCCTTCGCGCCTCGACCACCTCGACCCGCTCGCTCGCCCTCGCACCTTCGCGCGCACGGCCCCCTTGGGACGCCGACCGCCCCGCTTCCCCTCCCCTCACCGCGGTGCTTCTCCGCTCCACCGCATCACGCCGCACGGCCTCCTGACCTTGCGCCCCTTGCGCCCTTGCGGTTCCGCCGCCCTCCACCTCGCTCCGCTTCGACCGCATGCACTGACGCGCTGATCCCCGCCGCTGGCCCCTGGCCGGGCGCCCCCTCCTTCGGTCACACATGCTGAGCCACCCGCACTGCACCCACAGACCGACCGCGAACTCGTCGCACCGACGCGGCCCCCACCCTCGTCACCCCCTGCACCTCCACCACAGCCCCACCGCCCCGCGGACCGCCCCGAACCAATGCGCGCATTGCCGAAACGATGGTGCGACCACCTCTTTTCCAATGCGCGCATTACCGAAACGCCAGTGCGACCACCTCTTTTCCAATCCACGCCTTACCCAACCGACGGTCTCACCACAGTTCCGGCAATCCCGGCATTACCCAAACGACGCTCGCACCACCGCTTCGGCAACGCGCGGGGTACGGCGCTTGCGACGCTACGAGGCGTGGCAGCGCGTCCGTGGAGGTGACTGGAGAAGCCCGAGAAACCCTACGCATCGTGGCGCACGAGAGGAGGGAGTCATGGCTCACGTCAGGCAGATCGTACTCACGCTCGCAAGCCTGGTCACCTGCTACGACGTGCCGGGCATGCAGGGAGACGACGAGCAGAGCGTCACCGGCAGCGCCGCACACGGCAGCGCCGTCGAGGGCTTCTCGTTCGAGCCTCCGCTCTCGGCCGCGCTCGACTGCGACGGGCCCTTCGACTTCTCCGCGGCGCCGAGCGTCGAGGTCGACGAGCTCGGCGCCGACGGCGGCGTGGCCCGCGTGCTGGTGAGCTGGAACACCTCGCCCACGCCCGGCACAGACACCGTGCGCGTCGAGCCGCACGTCCCGCGCTACGCGGTCACCTGGGACACGCACCAGCTCGTTCCGCGGCTGCTCAATGTCTATCGCATCAGGGTGGTGCTCCCCGGCGGGAGGGAGCTGGGCTTCGTCGACGTGCGCCCCATCGCGGGCGACGGGCTGCGCAACCTTCAGACAGGAGAGCGCCTGCACGGCGACGTGCTCCCCATCCGCTTCCGCGTCGAGCGGGCGGCCGAGGCCCACGAGCGCTCGACGCTTCCGTGCGCGCGCGGACTGCGCTACCAACGCGCCCAACCATGAGTCGCACCCTCGATGTCTCCGCTTCGTGGCTGGCCTCCGCGGCCCGCCTCGGCCACGGGACCTACGCCTCGCACGGCCGCGCGCAGCCCGAGCGCCTGCTCGAGCTCTACGAGTTCGAAGCCTGCCCCTTCTGCCGCAAGGTGCGCGAGATGCTCTCGGCGCTCGACCTCGACGCGAAGGTCTTCCCCTGCCCCCGCGGCGGCACGCGCTTTCGCCCCACGGTGGTCGAGCGCGGGGGGAGGGCGCAGTTCCCCTACCTCGTCGACCCCAACACCGGCGCCTCGATGTACGAGAGCGACGACATCAACCGCTACCTCGCGAAGACCTACGGCGACGGAGCTGTTCCCCTCGCGCTGCGCCTGGGCCCGCTCACCATGGCGAGCTCCGCGCTCGCGTCGGCGATGCGCCCCGGCCGCGGACGCGCCGCGCGACCGTCGAAGATGCCCGCCGAGCCGCTGGAACTCTACAGCTTCGAGTCGTCTCCCTACTGCCGCCTCGCGCGCGAGGCGCTGTGCGAGCTCGAGCTGCCCTACGTGCTGCACAACGTCGCCAAGGGCTCGCCGAGGCGCGCGGCCTTCGTCGCCCGCTCGGGGCGCATGATGGTTCCCTGGCTCGTCGACCCCAACACCGGCACGTCGATGTTCGAGTCGGCCGACATCGTCGCGTACCTCCGTCGCACCTACGGCGCGTGATCGCGCACGCCGCCGCCCCGCGGTGGTAGCGTGGCGGCCATGTGGAGGAAGCTCCTTCTGGGCGCGGGCGCCCTCGTGGCCCTGCTGGTGCTCGCCGTGCTGGCGCTCTTCGCGGTGTACCGCCACTCGCCGCCCGACGCGCGCAGTGGCGACGCCGACGCGCTCGCGCGGCGCATGCTCGCGGCCGTCGACGGCGCTGCGTGGGCGCGCACGGGCGCCGTGCGCTGGACCTTCTTCGACGGCACGCGCCACCTCTGGGACCGCGCGCGCAACTACGACCGCTACGAGCGCGACGACCTGCGCGTGCTCATCGACCTCGGCACCCGCCGCGGCGTCGCGTGGAGGGGCGCTTCGAAGCTCTCGGGCGCCGAGCGCGACCGCGCCGTCGACACCGCGTGGAAGCGCTGGTGCAACGACTCGTTCTGGCTCAACCCCGTGCCCAAGGTCTTCGACGACGGGGTGACGCGCTCCATCGCGCGCGACGACGAGGGCCACGACGCGCTGCTCGTCACGTACCGCTCGGGCGGCGTCACGCCCGGCGACCGATACCTCTGGCTGCTCGACGCAGACGGGCGTCCTCGCGCGTGGCGCATGTGGGTGAGCATCCTGCCCGTGCCGGGCCTCGAAGCGAGCTGGGAGGGGTGGCAGCGGCTCTCGACGGGCGCGTGGATCTCGACCGCGCATCACATGGGGCCGGTGACGAAGAGCTTGCACGACGTGGCCGGCGCCGAGACGCTCGCCGCGCTGGAGCCGGGACCCGACCCCTTCGCGGCGCTCTCGGCGCCGTAGCCGTCACTGCCTGCGGTCGGCGTTGGCCTGTGGAAACGGCGCGCGCTCGGCGTCGGCCGGGTTCGACGGATCGGTGCCCGGCGCGAACTCGCGGTCGCCCGCGACCTTGAGGAAGGGTCCGCCCGTCTCCTCGGGGACGATCTCGTCGCGGCTCTCCTGCCCCGTCTCTTCGCCCGTGGTGGCCGAGGCGACGTAGTCTTCACCGAGCTCCTCGGCGAGGTCGTCGGCCACGGGGGCGCGGTGCTCCGCGGGGTCGCTCACGAACGCGTGCGCGTCGTCGGGGCGCGCGGCGCGACGCCGGGCTTCGGCGTAGAAGGCCTTGGAGTGCTTGCGCGTCTTCGTGGCCTCGAGGTCGCCGACGTTGCGCGCGGGGGCGGCGCCCGTGTTGATGGACTCCGCGTCGCGCGTGCTGTGGTGCGCGGGCGGATCGCTCGCGGGGAAGCTCTCGAGGAGCGACTCGTCGATCCGGCGCTCGTCGGCCTTCGCGCCGCGGGGGTTCTGGTCTTGTGTGGTCTTCATGGTTCCTCCATGGGCGCGCCGCGCGTCTGCGGCGGGTGCGCGGCGTCAGCGCGCGGGCACGGGCGCGACCTCGTTGTTGGCCTCGGCCGCGCGTCGGTCGAGGGCGGTGAACACCGAGCGCGTCGCGGCCGACTCGCTCTCGTAGCCCTTGTGCGTCGTGGCGCCGGCCCCGCCGGGCGCGGGCAGCACCCGGTTGAGCAGCCCCAGCGCCCGCGAGACCAGGTTCGGCGCGAGGCCCCGCGCGATCTCCGCGAGGCGGGCGGGCGCCGAGAGCACCAGCCTCGCGTCGCCGCGACGGCAGGCGTTCACGATGCGCCGCGCCGCGCGGTCGGCGCTGATCGACGTAAGCGGCAGCGCGTCGGAGAGCGTGAACCACGCGTGCTCCTCGCGGAAGCGCCCCTTGAAGTCGGCGTTGCGCGTCGAGCCCGTGCGCATGAGCCCGGGGTACACCGTGGTGATGCGCACGCCGTCGCGCACCAGCTCCGCGTGCATCGCCTCGCTGAGCCCGCCGAGCGCGAACTTGCTCGCGGAGTACGGCACGAGGTGGGGCATGGGCACGATGCCTCCCACCGACACGACGTTCACGATGCGACCTTCACCGCGCTCACGCATGCGAGGAATCACCGCGCGCATGAGCCGCAGCGGGCCCCAGAAATGGGTCGCCATCGCGCGCTCGAAGTCCTCTTCGGTCATCGCGTCGAGCGGCCCGACCTCGATGCACCCGGCGTTGTTCACCAGCACGTCGACGTGGCCGAAGCGGTCGTCGACCGCGGCCAGCAGCGCGTCGATGTCGTCGCGCCCGGTCACGTCGGCGGCCACCGCGAGCACCTGCGCGCCCTTGTCGGCGAGCTCGTCGCACGCGCGCGACAGGGTGGTCAGGTCGCGCGCGCACAGCACGAGCTGCGCGCCCTCCCTCGCGAACTCGCGCGCCAGCACGAGTCCAAGTCCGCGCGAGCCGCCGGTGATCAGCACCGTCTTGCCCTCGAACGAGTAGCTCTCCCGCCGCAGGAGCGCGCGCACCACCAGCGCGCCGATGCCGATCGCAGCCACGGCGGCCCACGTCTTCTCTCGCGTCTTTTTCGCCATGGTGACCACTCGCCTCCTGCTGCGAGACGAGCGGTGCAAGAGGTGGGCGCAGAGACCCTTCCTCGCTCATGGACGGCGAGAGAGGGCTTGATGGCGCATGGGGAAGGCCCTGGCGCTCCTGCCCGGGGTTACGCCTGCATCCATGGGCTCGTTTGACGAGGCTAACCCCGGGCTACTCCAGCGGGTGACCGCGCCTGCGCGCGGTCGTCAGCCATTACGAAATTCATCTTGTTTCCACCAGCGATCGAGTCAGCAGCGTGGTGCGACCTGGCGCAGGCCAGGTCACCCGCTGGAGTAGCCCGGGGTTAGCCTCGTCAAGCGAGCCCATGGATGCAGGCGTAACCCCGGGCAGGAGCACCAGGGCCTTCCCCATGGCCATCCCTCCCCCGTGGCGCCTCGCCACGTGTGGGGCGACCTCGCGGGAGCCTTTGTTTTACGGGAACTCCACCACGCGCCAGTAGTGGTCGAGCAGCGACACGACGCGCAGAAAGCCCGCGCCCACGTCGCTCTTCACCACGTATCCCGCGACGTTGAAGTTGTACGAGGCGACGCGGTCCTCGTCGCGGCGCGAGGTGGTGAGCACGAACACGATGCTGTCGCGCAGCTCGTCGTCGGCGCGCAGCGCGGCCAGCAGCTCGATGCCGTTCATGCGCGGCATGTTGAGGTCGAGCAGCAGGAGGTACGGTCGCGGGAGCTTCTCGTACCCGCCGGTGCCGCGCAGCAGGTCGAGCGCCTCGAGGCCGTCGCGCGCGACGTGCAGCGGGTTGGCGATGCGCTGCTGCGCGAAGGCCCTGCGGATGGCCTCCTGCTCGACGACGTTGTCCTCGACGAGGAGGACGTTCACGGTGCGGCTGCTCACGGGCGATCGTCTCCGGGCTGGACCCAGCGCAGCGGCCAGGTGAAGGCCACGGTGGTGCCGCGCCCCTCGGACTCGACGTGCACGGCGCCGCCGAAGAGCTCGACGGTCTTCTTCACGATCGCCAGGCCCACCCCGCTGCCCTCGACCTCGTCGCGCGACCGCAGCGTGTGGAACATGCGGAACACCCGCTCGTGGAACTCCTCGGGGATGCCCGGCCCGTCGTCGGTGACGCGGATCGCCACGCGCTCGCCCACCAGCGCCGCGCGCACGACGATCGACCCCGCGGCGTGGTCGTGGTGCTTGAGCGCGTTGCCCACGAGGTTGCGCAGCACCTTGGCGAGCGGCGCGCGGGGCGTGAAGAGGGGCGGCGCCGTGCTCTCGAGCGTGACGGTGAAGCCCTCGGGCGGGAGCTGCAGCGCCACGACCTCGTCGAAGACCTCGCGGAGGGTGAACTCCCTCGCGACCTCGAGGGCTCGGCCCACGCGCGAGTACTCGAGCAGGTCGTCGAGCAGGCGCTCCATGCGCGCGACGCGGTCGTCGAGCAGCGCCAGGTGGCGCGACGAGGCGGGCGGGAGGTGCTCCCTGGCGTCCTCGACGATCCAGCTCACGAGGTTGCGCACGTCGCGCAGCGGTGACTTGAGGTCGTGCGAGGTGACGTACGCGAAGTCGTCGAGCTCGCGGTTCGAGCGCTCGAGCTCCCGCACGTGTCGCTCGAGCTGCTCGGTCATGCGCTCGCGCTCGGTCACGTCTTCGAAGACCACCCCGAGGTAGCGCTCGTGCAGCGGAAAGCTCCGCACGGCCAGCGTGCGCCGCGCGCCCGACTCGTCGCGGAAGGTGTACGACCAGTCGCGCGGCTCATGGTCGGCCAGCATCGCCGCCCATCGCGCGGGCACCTCGGAGGCGGCCCACGTGGGGTTGATCTCTCGCAGGAACTTCCCGACGTTGCCCAGCAGGTGCTCCCCCGCCGCGCGCGCGCCCGCGGGGTTGGCCGCCAGCATGCGGAACGACCCGAGGTCCGCCGGGTCTTCGAGGCGCCAGATCGCCATGCCCAGCGACGCCTGACGGAACAGGTCGACGTAGCGCGCGAGCTCGGCCTCGGCCTGCCGCACGGCGTCTTCCTTGGCCGCGATGTACGACGCGCCGAGCTCCGACATCGCGACGTCGAGGTGGTGCTCCATGCCCCGCAGCACGCCGAGCGCGCGCGCGTCGCCCGCTGGCAAGGTCGCGCGCCACATCACCTCGCGGTACGCCCCGAGCAGCGCGTACCAGTCTCGCAACTCGACGCCCATGCCCGCGAGCGCGCGGCCCTGCGTGCGCAGGTCGTCGAGGTACGGCTCCCAGTCGCCCTCGAGCACCGCGCGGCGCTGGAGCTCGACGCCGCGCACCTGCTGGCGCCTGCGAGTCTCCTCGTCCATCGACGCGATGAGCGCCGCGAGCGCGGGGATCTTCTCCGCCCGCGCCGTGACCGCGGCCTCGGCCTCGGGACGCACGCGCTCGAGCTGCTCCCAGAAGAGCCTCAGCGCGTCGCGATCGTCGGGGTCATGGCCCATGGCGGCGCCACGCTACCACACGCGCGGCGGAGGTGAACCGACCGCTCCGCGACGCCCCGGGCGCGTAGACGCTACGCCGGCAGGCCCCACGCGCGCAGCGCCGCGCGCAGCTCGTGGGGCTCGTCGCAGAGCGCGGCCCGCTCGTGGCGCGCCCGCGGGTCTCCCTCGGGCAGCGACGCTCGCCCTCGGAAGAGCACCGCCCTCATGCCCGCGTCGAGCGCGCCCACGAAGTCCGCCGCGAAGGCGTCGCCCACGTGCACGCACGCCGTCACCTCGACGCCCAGGCGCTCGGCGGCCCACTCGAAGATCGCCCGCGAGGGCTTCTCGACGCCGAGGCGCCCCGAGTCGGCGATCACCGGGAGGTCCGTCGTCCAGCCCATCTCTCGCACGAGCTCCGCGAGGCCGCCCTCGGAGTTCGACACCACGCCCACGGGCACGCCCCTGGCGCGCAGGTCGCGCACGATGTCGATCATGCCCGCGATGGGCCTGCGCCAGAGGTTCGCGCGCGGCTGCTCCTGCCAGAGCCAGTCGACCAGCGCGCTTCGTCCCTCGGTCACGCCCGCGTCGGCGAGGAGCGCGTCCATGAGGTGCTTCCACGGATGGCCCCCCATGCCCGCGCGCACGCCCTGGTTGTAGGCCCGCCAGCCCGCGGCCGTGGCGCGCTCGATGCGATCGGGCTCCACGGCGACGCCGCGCTCGCGGAGCCTCTTCGCCAGCATGGCCGCGTCGAGCTCCGCGAGGGTCTGTCCGAAATCGAAGGTGACTGCGCGCGCGCGATCGTCGCTCATGGGCCTCTCGCGTATCACGGCCGGCGCCGCAGCAGCAGCCCGACGACGCCCGCCGCGGCGGTCACGGCGCCCGCGACGGCGAGCGTCCACGGCAGCGACGACGGCGTGGTGGGCCCCGGCGGAGCGCCCTGCAGCTCGTGCGACGCGCGGCGCGCGAGCTCGAGGGCGAGCGACTCCTCGCCGCGCGCCATCATCCACGCGAGGTCCCTCGCGAAGACCGCCTCGGCCAGCGGAACGCCTCGGAGCGAGGGCTTCTGGAGCGCGACCTTCCACGCGAAGGTCACGCGGGTGCGCTCTCCCTCGGCGCGCGCGGAGACGTGCACCGAGCCCTCGAGGTCGCCGTAGAGGTCCCACGACCAGCCGTCGTCTCCGCTCGCGGCGCAGCGCGCCGACCAGTCGAGCGCGAGCGGCGAGCGGCCCCTGGTGCGTGCCGACACGATGCGCCCCACGCCGTTGGACGCGCCCGCGGACACCTCGACGACCTCGCGCCACGCCGAGGGCCACCAGCGCGCGAACTCCACGGGGTCGGCCATCACCGTCGACACCTCGTCGACCGGCGCCCTCACGCTCCAGACGAACTCGTAGCCTCGGGGGTCGCTCATCTCGGGCCGCGAGCATGACACCGCCGAAGGGGCGCGGCGAGCGTCGGTGGACCGGCGCCCCGATCGTGCGCATGATCCACGGCCCTTGTGAGGAGGTGGTGCGCATGAAGGTCTTCGTCACGGGTGGTTCGGGCTTCGTCGGCGGTCACCTCATCGAGGCGCTCGCGGCGTCGGGGCACGAGGTGCTGGCGCTCGCGCGCTCGCCGCGCAGCGCAGAGGTTGTGAAGGGCTACGGCGCGCGCCCCGTCACGGGTGAGCTCGGCGCGGTGCGCGAGGAGGACCTGCGCGGCGTCGACGCCGTGGTTCACGCCGCGGCCTTCGTCGAGGAGTGGGGCACGCGCGCGCAGTTCTGGGAGGCCAACGTCGAGGGCACCACGCAGCTCCTGTCGGCGGCGCGGGCCGCGGGCGTCGGGCGCTTCGTGCTGGTGGGCACCGAGGCGGCGCTCTTCGACGGGCGCGACCTCTGCGACATCGACGAGACGTACCCCTACCCCGCGAGGCAGGTGTTCCTCTACTCGGAGACGAAGGCCGAGGCCGAGCGCCGGGTGCTCGCGGCTTCGACCGAGGGGTTCACGGCCCTGTCGGTGCGTCCTCGCTTCGTGTGGGGGCCGCGCGACACGAGCGTGCTGCCTGCCATTCTGCGCATGGCGCGCGAGGGCGGCTTCGCGTGGATCGACGGCGGCCGTCACCGCACGTCGACCACGCACGTCGCCACGCTGGTGCGCGGGCTCGAGCTCGCGCTCACCCGCGGCCGCGGCGGCCAGAGCTACTTCGTCGCCGACGACGGCACGCGCACGCTGCGGGAGTTCCTCACGGCGCTCGCGGGCACGGCGGGCGTGACGCTGCCCGACCGGTCGATCCCCGGCGCCGTCGCGCGCCCCGCGGCGGCGCTGGTCGAGGGCGCGTGGAGGCTGCTGGGCATGAAGCGCACCCCGCCGATGACCCGCTTCGCGGTCACGATGATGTCTCGCGAGGTCACCGTGCGCACCGGCAAGGCGCGCGACGAGCTCGGGTGGGCGCCGGTGATCTCGGTCGAAGAGGGCATCGCTGCGATGTCGGCAGGGCCCTCCCCCCGTCCCCCTCCCGCGCAGAGCGCGGGAGGGGGTGCCCGGGAGTAGCCTGCATACCCTCACCCCCCGCCCTCTCCCGCGAGGTCGCGGGAGAGGGAGCGCTGCCGCGCGCGAGGTGAGCGCGTGAGTGATCGCGCTGCCGCGCGCGAGGTGAGTGCGTGAGCGATCGCGCTGCCGCGCGCGAGGTGAGCGCGTGAGTGATCGCGCTGCCGCGCGCGAGGTGAGCGCGTGAGTGATCGCGCTGCCGCGTTCGAGGTTGGAGCGCGAGCGATCGCGCTGCCGCGCGCGGGGTGAGCGCGTGAGTGATCGCGCTGCCGCGTTCGAGGTTGGAGCGCGAGCGATCGCGCTGCCGCGCGCGGGGTGAACGCGTGAGTGATCGCGCTGCCGCGCGCGAGGTGAGCGCGTGAGTGATCGCGCTTGCAACGCGGCGATGGCGACGACGCGACGGTCGCGTCATAGCGATCGTACGGCGCCGCATCGGGGCCGCATCCGGGCAGGCCCCCCTGGCGGCTCTTGAGCACCCCCTACGTCATCACCTCGCGAGCGGCAGCGCGATCGCTCACGCACTCAGCTCGAACGCGGCAGCGCTCCCTCTCCCGCGACCTCGCGGGAGAGGGCGGGGGGTGAGGGTATGCAGGCTACTCCCGGGCACCCCCTCCCGCGTCCGCGGGAGGGGGACGGGGGGAGGGCCTCAGCCCGTCGTGCAGAAGCCCTCGTAGTCGATGTACTCGCGGATCGTCGGGCTCTCGCCGCACATGGGGCAGTCTCTGTCTCGACGGAGCTTGAGCTCGCGGAAGCGCATCGCCAGCGAGTCGTAGGTGAGCAGCCGCCCGACGAGGGGCGAGCCCTTCTTCAGCACCAGCTTGATGGCCTCGGTGGCCTGGATCATCCCGACGAGTCCGGGCAGCACGCCGAGCACGCCGGCCTCCTGGCACGAGGGCGCGAGGTGCGCGGGCGGAGGCTGGGGGTAGAGGCAGCGGTAGCAGGGGCCCTCGTAGGGCACGAAGGTGGTCACCTGGCCTTCGAAGCGAAACACGCTGCCGTGCACCACGGGCTTGCGCTTCATCACCGACGCGTCGTTGACGAGGTAGCGCGTCGGGAAGTTGTCGCACCCGTCGACGATCACGTCGTAGCCCTCGAAGATGCGGTCGACGTTCTCGCTCGTGAGGCGCTCGGGGTACTTCACCACCTTCACGTCGGGGTTGAGCCCGCGGATGGCCTCCTCGGCCGAGTCGACCTTGGCCGAGCCCACGCGCGACGTGCTGTGGATCACCTGCCGCTGGAGGTTCGACGCGTCGACCACGTCGGGGTCGACCACGCCGAGCGTGCCCACCCCCGCGGCCGCGAGGTAGAGCGCCGCGGGCGCGCCGAGGCCGCCCGCGCCGAGCAGGAGCACCTTCGCGTCGAGCAGGGCCGCCTGGCCCTTCTCACCGACCTCGGGGAGGAGGAGATGGCGAGAGTATCGGTCGCGCTGCTCGGGCGTGAGCGAGCGGGGGACGACCGTGGGGTAGCGCCGGTCCTTCCACTGGGAGAAGCCCGGGTTGGCGCTCTCGACCTGCGAGTAGCCCATGTGGGCGAGCGTGCGGGCCGCGAGCGCCGAGCGCGTGCCGCCCTGGCAGTAGAGCACCAGCGGGGCCTCGCGGTCGGGCGCCACCTGCTCGATCTTCTGCTCGAGAAAGCCCCTCGGCACGTTCACCGCGCCGGGGATGTGACCGGCCCTGAACTCCTCGCCCTCGCGCACGTCGACGAGGGTGAACGTGGGGTTCGACTCGAGCCTGCGCTTGAGCTCCTCGAGCGAGACCTCGCGAATCGCGCGCCGCGTGTCGGACATCAGCTCCTGAAAGGACTTCGACATAGGGCGTGATGTGTACCACGCGGCGCCGACGGCGGTTGACGCGCGGGCGGGGCTCACGTAAGCCGTCGCCGCGTATGGCGAGGCTGACGTACCGTGACGCTGGCGTAGACATCGACGCGGGCGACGCCCTGGTCGAGCGCATCCGTTCGCACGTGCGCACGACGCGCAGGCCCGAGGTGCTGGCCGACGTGGGCGGCTTCGCGGGCCTGAGCCGCCTGCCGCTGGGGGTGCGAGACCCGGTGCTGGTGAGCGGCACCGACGGCGTGGGCACCAAGCTCAAGCTGGCGTTCATGACCGGCGTGCACGACACGGTGGGCATCGACCTCGTGGCGATGTGCGCCAACGACGTCGCCACGGTGGGCGCCGACTGCCTGTTCTTTCTCGACTACTTCGCCACGGGCAAGCTCGAGGTGGGCGTGGCCGAGCGGGTGATCGCGGGCGTGGCCGAGGGCTGCCGCCGCGCGGGCTGCGCCCTCCTCGGCGGAGAGACCGCGGAGATGCCCGGCATGTACCCCGACGGCGAGTACGACCTCGCGGGCTTCTGCGTGGGGGTGGTGAGCGGCGACGAGCTGCTCGACGGCTCCGCGGTGAAGGTCGGTGACGTGGCGATCGGGGCGTTCTCGTCGGGGCTGCACTCCAACGGCTACTCGCTGGCGCGCCGCGCGCTCTTCGAGGTGGCGAAGTACACGCCCGACCAGGTGCTCGACGGCTTCGAGCGCACGCTCGGCGAGGAGCTGCTCGAGCCGACGATCGTCTACGCCCGCACGCTGCGCAGGGCGATGGCGTCGGGGCAGATCCACGCGATGGCGCACGTCACGGGCGGGGGCATCGCGGGCAACGTGCCGAGGGTGCTGCCCGACGGCGTGGGCGTGGCGCTCGACGCGCGGCGCTGGCCGCGGCCGCCGATCTTCGACGTGATCCAGAAGGCGGGTGACGTCGAAGAGGCCGAGATGCGCAGGACGTTCAACCTCGGGCTGGGCATGGTGCTCGTGGTCGAGGCCGCGGGCGCCGACACGGTGCTGCGCGAGCTGCATGCCCACGGGCTCGGGGCGGCCATCGTGGGCGAGGTGGTGCCCTCCGAGGCCGTCGACGAGGCCCGCGTGACCTTCGTGGGGGAGTAGGGCGGCCGTGCGCGCGGGCGTGCTGGTCTCGGGCTCGGGCACCAACCTCCAGGCGCTCCTCGACGCCGAGGCGTCGGGCGCGCTCGCGGCGCAGGTGCGCGTGGTGATCTCGAACAAGCCCGGCGTGGCGGCGCTCGAGCGCGCGGCGAAGCAGGCTGTGCCCTCGGTGGTGATCTCGCACAGGGATCACGCCACGCGCGAGGGCTTCGACCGCGCCCTGGAGGAGGCGCTGCGCGCGCACGACGTCGAGCTGGTGGTGCTCGCGGGCTTCATGCGCCTGCTCACGCCGGTGTTCCTCGACGCCTTCCCGATGCGGGTGATCAACGTGCATCCGTCGCTGCTGCCGGCGTTTCCGGGCGTCGACGCGCAGGCACAGGCGCTGGCGTACGGGGCGAAGGTCACGGGCTGCACGGTGCACTTCGTCGACGCGGGCGTCGACACGGGGCCGATCATCGCCCAGACGCCCGTGCCGGTGCTCGACGACGACACGGTCGACACGCTGCGGGCGCGCATCCTCCGCGAGGAGCACCGCGCGCTCGTGGCGGCCGTGAACGCCGTCGCGCAGGGGCGCGCGCGCGTCGAGGGCCGCCGCGTGACGCTCGCGTGAGCGCGCCGCGGAGCTTCTACGAGGTGGTGGTGGCGGGCGCGTCGCTCGCCGCGCTGGCCGCGGGCGCCCTCCTCGCGCGCAGGGGCTTTCGCGTGGCGGTGATCGGCCAGGGCGCGCGCCCCGCCGCGTACGAGTACGACGGCCTCACGCTGCGCAGGGACCTCGCGTGCGTGAGCTTCGTCGACGCGCCGGCGTTCCGCAGGGCGATGACCGAGCTGGCCCTGTTGCCCGCGGTGCGCCGCCGCGCGCAGTCGCCCGAGCCCGCGTGGCAGGTGGTGCTCCCGCGGCAGCGGCTCGACGTGCACGCCGACCCCGAGCGGCGGCTCGCGGAGCTCGACCGGGAGTTCCCCGAGATCCACCGGCCCGTCGAGGACTTCTACGCCAACCTCGCGCGCGCCAACGCGTCGCTCGACCGGCTCTTCGGCGCCGACGTGGCGTGGCCGCCCGACGGCTTCTTCGAACGCCGCGCCGCGCGCCGCGCCGCGGGAGACCTCCCCTTCGGCCCCGACGGCCTCGAGGGAGACGTGCTCGCCGAGTTCGCCGCCGACCACCCGTTTCGCACCTTCGTCGACGCGCAGGCGCGCTTCGCGGGCGCGCACGACCCCGACCGCATGACGGCCCTCGCCCGCACGCGGCTGCACGCGTCGGCCATGCGCGGCGCGTTCCTCTCCGACGGCGGCGTCGACGGGGTGCGCCGGCTCCTCGAGGAGCGCATCCTGCAGCACGGCGGCGACGTTCGGCCGCGCGACGTGGCCGACCGCGTGACCCTGCGCAGGGGGCGGGTCTCGTCGGTGGTGCTCGCGGGCACCGACGAGGTGCTCGGCTGCGGCTTTCTCATCACCTCGCTCGACGCCGCGGCGGCGCAGCGGCTCACGGGCGTCGCCTCGTCGCACGCATACGCGATCCGGCAGCTCGCCGCGCGCCCGCGCTACTACCGCTACGTGCTCAACGTGGCGGTGCCCTCGCACGCGCTGCCGATGGGCATGGCCTCGCGGGTGTTCTTCGTCGCCGACCTCGCGCGGCCCCTCGCCGAGGAGAACCTGCTCGCCGTCGAGTGCGCGCCGCCCGACGCGCAGGGGCGCGTGGTGCTCTCGGCCTGCGCGCTCCTGCCGCGCTCGGCCGTCGAGGAGGGCGAGGCCTACCTCCACCGCGTGCGGGCGCGGGTGCTCAAGGCCCTCGGGGAGCTCGTGCCCTTCCTCGACCGGCACGTGCTGGTGGTCGACTCGCCGCACGACGGCCACCCCCTCGAAGACCGCGCGAAGGGCGCGACCGTGCAGCTCGAGGCGCGCTGGTCGGGCGCCGCCGAGCCCATGGAGGCCCTCTACGACCGCGGCCCCGACAGCTTCATGGGCGTGTGCGGGCTGCCCGTGCGCGGCGACGTACCGGGGGTGCTCCTCGTGGGTCGAGAGGTGGTGCCGGGCCTGGGCGCCGAGGGAGAGTTCCTCGCGGCGCTCACGGCCTCGGCGATCGTCACGCGCACCGACCGCACCAAGGAGCGCATGCGCCGGGAGCTCTGGAGCAAGGTCGAGGCGTGACGCGCGACGGTTGAAGCCCGCCGCGAGGGCGCGTACGCCCCCGCGGTTGACGTCACGTCACCAGCGGCCGCGATGGCCCCACGCCCTGCCGCCGTGGCCGTAGCCCCACCCGGGCTGCGGCGCGGGGCGAACGTAGGCGGGCGCGGGGCGGACGTAGGCCGGAGGCGCGGGGCGAACGTAGACGGGCGGCGCGGGCCGCGCGTAGACGGGCGCGGCGGGGCGCGCGTAGTTCCACGCGCCGGGGGTGAAGCGCCAGCGCGCGCCGTAGGGCGCCCAGCGGGGCGCGATCCACGACGCGTTGGCGGCCGGCGGCATCTCCCAGTGGCCGGCGGCCCAGACGTACTGCACACCGTTCCAGATCCAGTTGCCGGCGATCCACACGAAGCCCGGGCCGGGCATCGGCGGAATGACCTCCTGCTGCATCGCGGGCGGAGGCGCCGACACGAGGTAGTTGTCGGGCACGATCACGGTGGTGCCGCCGTAGTTCTGGGCGAACGCGGACGCGGGCGCGAGCAGCGCGGCCGACGTCGCGGCGATTGCGAGGGTGCGAGCGAAGTTCATGACGTTCTCCTCGCAGGGCACATCGCATGGCCCGTGCCGCCGCGAGGGCGCTGCGCGACGCCGCGGATCACCGCGGGGAATCGATCACGCGGTCGTCACGATCCGTGACACGCGTCCGTCACGGCGACGGCGAGGAAAGCCGCGCGGCGATGGATCAGGGCTGATAGCGCCAGCCGAGCGGGGCGATGCGGGGGCCTCCGTCGGCGCCGCCGATGACGATGAGTTCGCTGCCGGTCCACACGCCCGCCGCGCCCTCGCGCGCGACGTCCGCGCCGGGCGACTCGACGCGCGCGATGGGCCTCCAGGCGCCGTCCCACGGGTCGTACTCGCCGCCGTCGTCGAGCGCGCGGCGGCCGTCGGTGCCGCCCCACACGATGAGCGAGTGGCCCGTCCACACCGCGACGTGGTCGTAGCGCGGAGAGGGGGCGCCCTCGGCGGTGATCTCTCGCCACGCGTCGGTCGCGGGCACGTAGGAAGCGGGCGACGCGAGCGCGCGGCCGTCGGCGCCCATGCCCCCGAAGACCAGCATCTCGGAGCCCGCCCACACCGCCGTGTGACCCGAGCGCGCCGCGGGAGCGCCCGCGACGCCCAGCGCCCGGCCGCGTCGGCGCGCGGGAGAGAACCGCCACCCGTCGGAGAGCGCGGCGCCCGACGCGTCGACGCCGCCCCACATCACGAGCTCGTCGCCCGTCCACGCCACCGAGTGACCGCGGCGCGGCTGCATCGACGATGCGGTGCCCCGCGTGGCCTGCACCCAGCTCCCGACGTACGGGTCCCAGCGCCAGGCGTCGTCGGGGCCGCGCGCGCCCGCGAGCACGACGCCCGTGCCCGTGAACACCGCGGTGACGCGCGTGCGGGGCGCCGTCGTGCCGCCGAGCGGCACCCAGCGGTCGCTCGCGGGCAGGTACGCCGCGCCGTCGGAGAGCTCGCCCATGCTGGTGCGGCCTCCCCAGATGATCATCTCGCGGCCCGTCCACACCGCCGCCTGCGCGCCGTCGGCGAAGCGAGGCGACGGCGCGGCCTGGCGCGAGAGCGTGCGCACCTCGCTGCGCGACGGGTCGAAGCGAAACCCGTCGCCGTAGACCCCCGCCTCGCCCTCGACGCGGGGGTTGTGTCCGCCCCAGACGATCACCTCGGTGCCCGTCCACACGGCGTAGTGGCCCACGCGCGGCTCGCTGCCCGACACCTCGGGCGACGGCACCGGGAGCCAGTGCGGCAGGCACGCGCCGTCGACGCAGCGCCGCCCGCCCACGCACCCCGGCGAGCACGCCGACTCGGGCTCGGTGGTCGTGGTGAGCACCTCGTCGGAGGCCATGGGCGGCGGCGGCGCCGGCTCGTCGACGCGCAGGTGCACCGCCTCGCACGCGCTCAGCGCGAAGGCCAGGGCCGCGATCACGGGGGGTCGCACGTGGGGTGCTCCTCGGTGAGGTGGGACTAGAAGCGCGCCTCGGCTCCGACCTCGGCGCCGACGAGAGGGCGCCCCCATTCTGCCACCGTCCTGTCGCCGACGGCCAGATCCACCCCGCCGAACGCCGCGCCGACCGAGGCTCCCGCGCGCAGCGCCACGCGGTCGTGGAGCTCCCACCGGAGGGCCGCCGTGGCGCTCGCGGCCCAGGCGCCGTTGCGCGAGGGCTCCTGCGACGCGTCGTCGCGCGAGAGCGTTAGGGCCAGGTACTCGCCCCGCGCGCCGGCCTCGACGCGCAGCCGCGGCGCCACCCGCAGCGCGGCGCCCGCGCCCAGCGAGAGCTGCATCGCGCGCAGCGTCGTC
>JBDHVF010000074.1:0-16810 GCA_039809605.1 Polyangiales bacterium
GCGACGCTGGGGGCCGTGGGCACGCGCGTGGCGGTCGACGGCGCGGGCGAGGGGATGGCGGCGTACGTCGCGTGGCAGAACGCGCTGGTGACGCCCGAAGACCACGCGCGCGAGCTCTTCGTCGAGGCGCCGCTCTGCCACCCCTCGGCGGTGCTGCGGCGCGAGGCGCTCGCGGCCGTGGGCGCGTACCGCGAGACCGCGTGGCCCGAGGACTGGGACCTGTGGCTGCGCCTCGACGCGGGCGGGTGGCGCATGGCGAAGGTGCCCGCGGTGCTCTTCGAGTGGAGGCACGCGCCCGGTCGCCTGACCTTCACGCACCCGCGCTACGCGCTCGAGCGGCTCGTGGAGGCTCGCGGCCACTACCTCCCCGCGCGGCTCGGGGCGGTGTCGCGCGGGCGCTCCCTGGCGGTGTGGGGCGCGGGCCCGACGGGGCGTCGCCTCGCGCGCGCGCTCGAAGCGAAGGGCCTGCGCGCGGCGATGTTCGTCGACATCGACCCGCGCAAGGTCGGCCGCGTCGCGCGGGGCGCGCCGGTGGTCGAGAGCGGCGCGCTCGACCGCGCGCGGCACGTGGTGCTGGTGGCCGTGCTGGCGCGCGGCGCGCGGGCGCTGGTGCGAGAGCACCTCACGGCGCGCGGGTGGCGCGAGGGCGAGGACTTTCTCGCCGCGAGCTGACGGTCACTCGTCGGGCGCGTCGGGGGGGATGGTCTCGCGCGTGGAGTCGGCCGTGGGCGCGGTCTTCTCGGGCGCGGGCGAGGGGGCGCCGGGGTCGAGCTCGTCGACGACCTTCACGACGACGGCGGTGATGTTGTCCTCGCCGCCGTGCTGGTGGGCGAGGGCGATGAGGGCCTTGCACGCCTCGTCGGGGTCGTCGTGGGCGAGCATGGTCGAGAGGATCTCGTCGTCGGTGATCATGCCCGACAGGCCGTCGGAGCAGAGCACGTAGCGGTCGCCGGCGACGGCCTCTTCGCACGACAGGTCGACGAGCACGCGCTCGTTCATGCCCAGGGCGCGGGTGATGACGTTGCGCGGGAGCTCGTCGCGCTGCGCGGGCGACAGGTGCGGCATCGCGCGCATGTACTCGTTGACGAGGGAGTGGTCCTGCGTGAGCTGGGCGATGGAGCGGCCGCGCACGCGGTAGCACCGGCTGTCGCCCACGTGGCCGATGTACGCCCTGGCGGTCGACGGCGAGACGAGCACGCCCACCACGGTGGTGCCCATGCCCCGGTGGTCGTCGCTCGTGGCGCTGCGCTCGTAGATGGATTTGTTCGCGACCTTGATGCCCGCGAGGAGGCGGTTCTCCTCGGCCGAGAGGGCGGGGTCGTAGTGGAAGGGCCACGTGGCGTCTTCGCGGGCGGTGCTGTCGAAGAACGCGCTCAAGGTCTCGGTGGCCATGCGCGAGGCGACGTCGCCGGCCTTGTGGCCGCCCATCCCGTCGGCTACGAGGTAGAGGCCGTGCTGCTCCAGGAGCGCGAAGCTGTCTTCGTTGTGCTCGCGCTGGAGGCCGATGTCGCTTCGCCCTGCTGCAATGACCCGGATCGCCACACTGCCCTGCGCGAGCGTTTCACTTTGACCCTGGGGTGTCAAGCGCGCGCGATGAACGCCGCCCGCCCCCCGCGCAACGGTCCTGGCGCGCATTGACACCCCCTCGGGGGTGGCGCTATGCGCTCGGGCCGCGCTACGACACGGCGCGACGACCTCGCGCGAACACACAGCGAAAAGGAACTTCGATCCATGACCCGCACCCAGTTCACCTCCGAGTCGGTCAGTGAGGGGCACCCCGACAAGATGTGCGATCAGATCTCGGATGCCGTCCTCGACGCCATCCTGAAGGAAGACCCGCGTGCCCGCGTGGCGTGCGAGACGCTGGTCAAGACCGGCTTCGTCGTGCTGGCCGGGGAGATCACCACGACCGCGCGGATCGAGTTCCCCGACGTGGTGCGCGCGGTGGTGAAGGACATCGGCTACACGAGCTCGGACATGGGCTTCGACGCGACGACGTGCGCGATCCTCACGGCGGTCGAGCGCCAGAGCCCCGACATCGCGCAGGGCGTGAACGAGGGCGAGGGGGAGCACAAGGAGCAGGGCGCGGGCGACCAGGGGATGATGTTCGGCTTCGCGGTCGACGAGACCCCCGAGCTCATGCCCGCGCCGATCTACTACTCGCACCTTCTCACCCGCAAGCTCGCCGAGGCCCGCAAGGCCGGCGTGGTCGACTGGCTGCGCCCCGACGCCAAGAGCCAGGTGACCATCGACTACGACGGCGGCCGCGCGGTGCGGGTCAACACCGTGGTGGTCTCGACGCAGCACTCGCCCTCGGTGTCGCAGGCGACCCTCAAGGAGTTCGTGCGCGAGGAGATCATCAAGAAGACCCTGCCCGAGCACCTGCTCGACGGCGACACGCGCTACTTCATCAACCCCACGGGGCGCTTCGTCATCGGCGGGCCCATGGGCGACTCGGGGCTCACCGGCCGCAAGATCATCGTCGACACGTACGGCGGCATGGGGCGCCACGGCGGCGGCGCGTTCTCGGGCAAGGACCCGACGAAGGTCGACCGCAGCGCGGCCTACTACGCGCGCTACATCGCGAAGAACGTCGTGGCCTCGGGCCTCGCGAAGCGCGCCGAGGTGCAGATCGCGTACGCCATCGGCGTCGCGCAGCCCGTGGGCGTGTACGTGAGCACCTTCGGCACGAGCACCGTGCCCGAGGAGAAGATCTCGGAGTACGTGCTCAGGCACTTCGACATGCGCCCCAAGGCGATCATCGAGCAGCTCGAGCTGCTGCGCCCGATCTACCGCCCCACGGCGGCGTACGGCCACTTCGGCCGCAGCGAGCCCGGGTTCACCTGGGAGCGCACCGACCGCGCCTCCGAGCTCCGCAGCGCCCTCGGCTGATCCCCATCGCCCCGTGCGGGTGTAGACGTCGCGTCACCCTTGGGGGTATGGAACCCCTCGGCGCCTCGTGGACACCCGCACCGACCACTCCGACGAAGAGACCAGAACGCCGCGCCCGTGGTCGGTGACGGTGGCCGCGCTCGCCACGACGGGCCTCGGGCTCATCGAGGCGCGCGTCGCCGAAGACACCCTGATGCTCGTGCGCGGCGCCGCCCCGCCCACGCCCGTGAGCTTCGAGACCGCGGTGCAGTACGCCTTCTGGTCGTGCGCGCAGGATCACCGCCGCGGCCTCGTCGCGCTCGAGGTCGGGCGGCTGGTGATGGCTGCCTTCCTCTTTCTCGCGGGCGTGCGGGTGCTGGTGCGCACGCGGTCGTCGGGGTGGCTGTGGCGCCAGGCGCTCGCGGGCAACGTGGCCGTCACCCTCGCCGCGGCGTGGTACGAGCGCGCGCTCGTGCCCGGCTGGGCGAGCGCGTTCGCCCGCGCCGTCGCGCTCGCGACGCCGGCGGTCCCGTCGCCCGCGAAGGGGCTCTCGGTCGTCGAGGTGTTCCAGCGCGGCGCGCAGGCGTCGGTGTGGGCCACGGGGCTGCTGGCGCTGATGTTCCTTCTCGCGCTGCGCTTCGCGACGCGCCCCCGCACGCGCGGCGTCACGGGCTGACGGCGCCCTTGTCACGCGCGCGGCTTCGTGGTGGCGTTGGGGCATCGCGCGCCCCGACCTCTTCCCTTCGCCTTCGCGACCCGCGCACACCCCCCGAGGAGGCACTTCAATGCGCAAGCTGAAGACCACGCGCCGCTGCGCGGTCTGCCACAAGTGCGACGTCGCGCTCGCGCGCTACCGCGACCTCGCGTGGCTCTGCCCTACCCACGACGTCGTCGCGCGGGGGATCATCCCAGCGCCCACGACCCTGCGCGCGCTGCGGGCGCTCTTCCCCGCGCGCGTGACCGACGCGGCCCGGCGCACGCGCGCGGCGTAGCGTCACCCCTCGACCGCGCGGATCACCCTCGCGGGCACGCCCACGGCCACCGAGCGCGGGGGCACGTCGCGCACCACCGACGCGCCCGCGCCCACGGTGCTCCACGCCCCGACGGTCACGCCGCCGATCACCGCGGCGTTCATGCCGAGAAAGGCCCCCTCGTCGACGCGCGCGTTGCCCGCCATCACCGACGTGACCGACACGTGCGCGTACGCGCCCACGACCGAGTCGTGGCACACGATCGCGCCCGAGTTCACGATCGCGTGCGCGCCGACGCGCGCGTCGGGCTCGACCACCGCGCGCCAGATCACCATGGCGCCCTCGCCGAGCGTCGCGCTCGGGTGAACGATCGCGCTCGGGTGCACCACGGTGATCCACTCGACCGACGGGTGCGCCTCGGCGATCTGCTTCCTCCGCGCGTTGTGGCCGATGGCGATCACCGCGCGCGCGCCCTCCCATCGCGCGAGCTCCGCGAGGCCGCCCACGATCGGCACGCCCAGGAGCGCCGTGCCCCAGCGCGCGGGGTTGTCGTCGAGCACGGCGTCGGCGGGCGCGCCCATGGCCTCCATCGCGGCGACGACCACCTTGGCGTGGCCCCCGGCGCCCACGACCACGCGCGCGCCGGGCTTGCGCTCGGGGCTCCGCACGCGCCCTACGCCACGCCCTGCATGGTCTCGTCGAGCAGGTGGTCGACGACGGCCTTGAGGTCGCCGCCCGAGCGCTCGTAGACCGCGAGCTGGCGGTCGGCCGAGGTGCCCTCGCGCACGATGCGGAGCACGTCTTCGACCTCGCGCTGAGAGCCGAGGTCGCCCGCGACGTCCCAGACGAACTCGACGAGCTCCTGGGCGAGCTGCGAGAAGGGCACCTCCTCCTTCTTGCCCCAGTCGATGAGCTTGCCGCGCACGCCGTAGCGGGCCGCGCGCCACTTGTTCTCCTCGATGATGCCCGAGCGGTAGATGTTGAACGAGAGGTTGCGGCGCTGGAGCCACGCGAGCTTGGCGGCGATGGCCTGCACCATCGCGGCGATGGCCACCACGTCGTCGACGCGCGCGGGCAGGTCGCACACGCGGAACTCCAGCGTGGGGTAGGTCGAGTGCGGGCGCAGGTCCCACCAGACGCGCCGGCCGTTGTCGATGCAGCCGGTCTTCACCAGCGTCTCGATGAAGGTCTGGAACTCGTGGTACGACACGAAGCGGTCGGGGATGCCCGTGCGCGGCAGGCGCTTGAAGATCAGCGCGCGCACCGACTGGAGCCCCGTGCGCCGGCCGTTGAAGAAGGGCGACGACGCCGAGAGCGCCAGCAGGTGCGGGAGGAAGTAGCGCGCCTGGTTGTAGACCTGGATGGCGAGCTCGCGGTCGGGGATGCCCACGTGCACGTGCAGCCCGAAGATGAGGTTCATGCGCGCGGCGTCCTGCATCTCCTCGACGGACTGGACGTAGCGGTCCTTCGGGGAGATCGGCTGCGCCTCCCACTGCGAGAAGGGGTGCGTCGACGCGGCGGCGATGCGCACGCCCACGCGCTCGGCGATGCGCGCGGCCGCGCGGCGGTTCTTCACCACGTCGCGGCGCACGGCGGCCACGTCGTCGCAGATGCCCGTGGCGACCTCGACCACCGACTGGTGCAGCTCGGGCTGGATCTCGATCTCGTCGAGCGGCGTCGACGCCTCGACCATCTGCGTGATGAAGCTCTTCAGCTCACGCGTGACCGGATCGATGATCTGGTACTCCTCCTCGACGCCCAGCGTGAACTCGCGCGACATGGGGCTCCTCCGCAACGCTCCGTCCGTGGGGCATCGTAGCGAGGCGGGCGCGCGCGGCGCAACGCGCTTCTACTCGTGATCGTGCTCGGGGAGCTGGATCACGCCGGGGTGAAAGTGCTCGTACACGCCCCGCGCGCGCTGCGCGCCGACGACCGTCGTGAGGTCGGCGAGCGTCGCGTCGGCGACCTTCGACACCGACCCGAAGTGCCTTAGGAGCGCCACGCGGAGCTTGGTGCCGATGCCCGGCAGCCCGTCGAGCTCGCTGCGAAGCTGCTTGCGCTTGAGGAGCTGCTCGCGGGTCTTGTTGGCGAAGCGGTGGGCCTCGTCGCGCGCCCGCGCGAGGAGCACCAGGGCCGCGCCGTTCTCTCGGATGGTCACGGGGTTCTTGCGCCCCGGCTGGTAGACCCGGTCGACCACCTTCTCGCCGAGGGCGTTCTCGCGCTCCTTGGCGAGCGCGCACACGGCGAGGGTCTTGATCCCGAGCTCCTGAAGCACCGTCTGCGCGATGCCGAGCTGCCCGCGGCCGCCGTCGACCACGAAGAGGTCGGGGAACTCCCAGCCCTCCTCGCCGTTCATCGCGCGGCGGAAGCGCCGCGAGAGCACCTCGTGCATCGCGCGGAAGTCGTTGCCCGTCGACTCGGTGCGCACGTGGAACCCGCGGTAGCGGTGCTTGTACGGCACGCCGTCTTTCAAGCACACCACGGCGCCCACGGTCTCGTCGCCCGCGTGGTGCGAGATGTCGACGCACTCGATGGTGACCGGCGGCTTCTCGAGCCCGAGCGCCTTGGCGAGCGCCTCGGCGTGCCCCTCGGCCTGCTTCACCGCGACGCGCTTCTCGCGAAAGGCGTGCTGCGCGTTCTCCGTCGCCATCGCGAGGAGCTGCGACCTCGGCCCGCGCTGCGGCACGGCCACCGACACGGCCTTGCCGCGCCGCTCGGCGAGCCACTCGCGGATGCCCTCGACCCCCTCGGGCTCGAGCGGGATCACCACCTCGTCGGGGATCGTCGCGCCCTCGGCGGCGTAGCGCGACTGGAGCACCTGCGCGACGAGCTCGTCGTCGGGGATCTCGGCCCTCGCGAAGGTCATCGTCTGCGTGTCGCGCACGAAGCCGTCGCGCACGAGCAGGGCCGTGACCACCACGCAGTCGCCCTCGCGGTAGAGCCCGAACACGTCGCGGTCGCGGTCGCTCACCTCGGCCACGCGCTGCGTCTCGGTCACGCGCTGCACGGCGGTGATCTGGTCGCGCAGGCGCGCGGCGCGCTCGAAGTCGAGCTCGCGCGCGGCGGACTTCATCTCGCGCTCGAGGCCCTCGACCAGCTCGTTGTTGCGCCCGCGGAGAAAGAGCTCGACGTAGCGCACCTGGGCGTCGTACGCGGCCTTGTCGACGGGCAGCACGCAGGGGCCGGGGCAGCGCTTGATCTGGTACTCGAGGCACGGGCGCGCGCGCGAGGCGAACTCGTCGTCGTCGCACGTGCGGAGCTGAAAATAGCGGTTCACGAGCTGCAGCGTGCGGCGCGCGTCGGTGGCGCTGGGGTAGGGGCCGAAGTACTCGGCGCCGTCGGCGCGCGGCCGCCGCACCACCTCGAGTCGAGGCCACGCGGCCTTCTTGTCGAGGCGCACCGAGAGGTAGTCCTTGTCGTCGCGGAGGCGGACGTTGTACTTCGGGTGGTGCTGCTTGATGAGGGAGTTCTCGAGCAGCACGGCCTCCTTCTCCGAGGCCGTGACCACGGTCTCGATGTCGCCGAGCACGCGCTCGAGCAGCGGCACGAAGTACCGGTAGTCGTTGCTGCCGGGCTGAAAGTACTGGCGCACGCGCGCGCGCAGCGAGCGCGCCTTGCCGACGTAGACGACCGCGCCCTTCTTGTTCTTGAAGACGTAGCAGCCCGGGGCCGTGGGCAGGGTCTCGAGGCGCGCCTGTAGTTCTTCGGAGAGCATCGCGTGGGTTGACAGAAGTTTAGTCCCGACGCGTCGAAGAACCCAAGATCACGGCGACTCGCCGCGCGCTGGCATCCGTCGGCGCCCGCGGATACGCTCGGCGCCCCGCATCTTCACCCGAGGCACAAGCCCCATGTCATTGCGTCGTTCTCTCAACATCTTCACGGCCGGAGCGATCGCGGCCTCGGCGTCGTGGGCCCTCGCCGCGTGCAGCGGGTCGCAGACCAGCAACATGGCGCCCGTCGCCCGGCCGCCCGAGCGCGTGCAGCTCGCGCTGCCGCCCGTGCAGGTCGCGCGGCCCGCGTGGACGGTCACCGCGGCCCCCGCCGCGCCGCTCACGCCGCCGACCGACCGCCGCGGCCGTCGCATGGCCGCGCCCTCGATGTCGCCCGAGATCGCGCAGACCGTGCTGTCGCTCTCGAACGAGCCCGTGCGGGCCTGCTACAAGGGCCTGCTCGCGCTCACGCCGCAGGCCGGCGGCAGCATCACCACGCTCATGCGCGTGGGCGCCGACGGCACGGTGAGCGACGTCGAGCCCATCGGCAACACCGACCCGTCGCTGCTGCTCATCATGCCGTGCGTGCTCAACTCGGTGCGGGCGCGGCGCTTCCCGCCCACGCGCTCGTCGTCGCTCATCTCGTTCCCGTTCGTGCTGCGGAGCGGCGAGGTCGGCACCGCGCAGGCCAACGCGCCCGTCGAGGTCTCGCGGCCGAGGCCGGGGGAGATCCAGGTGCCCAACCCCGAGCCCGTCACCGTGCGGCCCTGGCGCCCGACGCTGGTGCCCAACACCAACCCCGTGCGCGCGCTCACGCGCGACATGGCGCGCGAGACCGTGCCCGACATCACGTCGCTCGTCGACACGTGCTTCTCCGCGGCGCTCGCGATGGGCACCGAGGTCTCGGGGCGCTTCGACCTGCACATCGAGGTCGAGCCCTCGGGCAACGTCTCGCGCGTCGAGCTCCAGGACCAGAGCGCGCTCGTCGCGCCGCTGCGACAGTGCATCGTGGGGCTCGGGCGCGGGCTGCGCTTCCACTCGTCGATGACCGGCGCGGCCGTGTCGGTGGTCGTGACCCTCGCGGGCAGCGACGGCGCCGCGCCGAGCGCCCCGGCCGCGTCCCCCGCCGGGCCCGCGACGGCCCTCGGCGCGACGGCCCCCGCGGCCATGATCGGCACGCCCACGGGCGGCGCCGCGACCGCCCAGACGGGCCTCATGCCCATGACCGGCACGCCCCGCTGACGGCGCCCCGCGACGGCCCGTTTCGCCCCACGCGGTGCGCGAGGCCGGGGCGTCGGTTCCCGAAGGAACGCTCAAATCCCATTGATTCTCACGGCACGTGGGCTGCACGCACTCGGTGCCATGAACCGTCCCATCTCTGCTCGCCTTCTGCTCGTCGACGACGACGAAGACTCCCGTTCGATGATGGCCCGCGCGCTGCGCCAGGCGGGGCATCAGGTGGTCGAGGCCGCCGACGGGTCCGAGGCGCTGGGCTTCGACCTGTCGGCCTTCGACGTGGTGCTGACCGACCTCCAGATGCCGCAGGTGAGCGGCCAGGAGGTGCTCGCCGCGGTGAAGAAGGCCTCGTCGGACACGCCCGTGATCGCCTTCACCGCGTACGCCAACGCCGAGAACGCGCTCGACCTCATGGCCGCGGGTGCGTACGACTACCTCCCGCGGCCGGTGGACCTCGCGCGGCTCAAGCACCTGGTGCTGCGCGCGATCGAGTGGCGCGCGCTGGTGCGCGAGAACAGCTCGCTGCGCGAGGGCGCCGCGAGGCCGTCGCCGCGCGAGCAGGCGCTGGTGGGCACGTCGCCCGCGATGCTCGAGGTCTACAAGATGGTGGCGCAGGTGGCGCCCACGTCGGCGAGCGTGCTCATCGTGGGCGAGAGCGGCACGGGCAAGGAGCTCATCGCCCGCACGATCCACCGCCGCTCGGGGCGCGCGGGGCCCTTCGTGGCCCTCAGCGCCGCGGCGCTGCCCGAGGGCGCGCTCATCACCGAGCTCTTCGGCCAGGAGGGCGCCGCGGGCGTGCGCAAGGGCATGCTCGAGGACGCGCCGGGGGCGACGCTCTTCATCGACGAGATCGACGCGCTCGGGCCCAAGGTGCAGGCGCAGCTCCTCAAGCTCATCGAGGACCGGGCGATCACGCGCGAGGGCGGCACGACGCCGGTGCCCGTCGACGTGCGCCTCGTGGCCGCGACGGGGCGCGACCTGCACGAGGAGAGCGCCGCGGGGCGCTTCCGCTCGGACCTGCTCTTCCGCCTGCAGGTGGTGACGGTGACGGTGCCGCCGCTCACGGCGCGCCGCGAGGACATCCCCGTGCTGGTGGACCACTTCCTCCAGCACTACGCCGCGGTGCTCGGGCGGCCGGTGCCCGCGCTCGCGCCCGACGCGCGCCGCGCGCTGCTCGACTACGACTGGCCCGGCAACGTGCGCGAGCTCGCGCAGATCGTCGAGCGCGCGCTCGTGCTCGCGCGCGGAGGCGCGATCCTCAAGGACGACCTGCCCGCCTCGGTGCGCCAGCACCGCACGCACGACGCGCCCGGCCAGGGCCTCGACACCGACTGGCCCGCGCTCGCGGTGGTCGAGCGCCGCTACATCGACCGCGTGCTCCAGCACACGGGCGGCAACAAGACCCGCGCCGCCGAGGTGCTGGGCATCGACCGCCGCACGCTCTCGCGCCTCTTCGCGCGCGAGCGCGCCCAGGCCCTCGTCGCGGCGCACGCCGACGCCGAGGCCGACGATCAGAACTGACGCGACAGCACGCGGTAGGCGTCGATGACCGCGCGCAGCTCGGCGACCCTGCGCGCCCGCTCGCGCTCGTCGACGTCGTGCGCGTGGTCGGGGTGCAGCGCGGCCACGCGCTCGCGGTAGCGCGCGCGCACGTCGCCGGCCGAGCTCGACTCGTCGAGGCCGAGCGCGCGCAGCGCCCGGTGGCGGTCTCCGCGCAGGGGGCCCGTCGCCCGCGCGCGCTCGCGACGTCGCGCGCGGCCGTGGAAGGTCTCTCGCGCGCTCATGGGGGGCTGCTCGGCGCCGCCCGGCGGCAGGGGCCTCGCGGCGTGGAAGCGCAGGTCGGCGTCGGCGAGGGCGTAGAGCGCGTCGAGGCGGCGTGCGCGCTGCGCGTCGAGCACGCGGTCGCGGGCCGCGTGGGTCATCACCCCGCGCGCCACGAGGTGCTGCCCGATGCGGGCTCCCGTCGCGCGCGCCTCGCGCGACGCGCGCTCGACCGACGCCCGGGGGCACAGCCCCGCGTCGGCCGCGAGGTCGCCGAAGCGGTGTGCGCGGTCGGAGCACTCGACGGCCAGCACGAGCCCGCGCCGCAGGTGGATCGCGTGGCGGCGCCCGGGCTCCACGAGCTCGAGCACCCCGCTCGCGTACGCGCGGTGGAGCGAGGCCAGGAGGTCGCCGAGGGTCGTCTCACGCAGCCGCGACGGGAGGAGCATCGGAGCGCTCTTCTAACAGCGCGGCGAGCGAGGCGGCAACGTTACGGTCAGCGGGCGAGGAGGTCGGCGGCGAGCTTGAGCACGAGCGCGACGACGACGCCGAGCACGGCCACGCGCACGAGCCTCGCGCCGCCGCGTACCGTGAGGCGCGCGCCGAGAGCTCCACCGAGGAACTGCGCGGCGGCCATGGGCAGGGCCACCTCCCAGCGCACCACGCCGCGGTGCGTGAAGATGGCGAGGGCCGCGAGGTTCGACGCGAAGTTGACGACCTTGGCGTTGGCGCTCGCGCGCATCATCGCGTCGTGCAGGAGGGCCACGTACGCCATGATGAGAAAGGTGCCGGTGCCCGGGCCGAAGAACCCGTCGTACGCGCCGATCGAGCCCGCGATGAGCCCCGCGAGCGCGAGGGCCCGACGCCGCGGGAGGGCGGCGCCCTCGCGCCCCCCGAGGTCGGGGCGGAACGCGAGCGCGGCGGCGACGCCCACGAGCAGCGCGAGCACCACGGGCCGCAGCGCCGCGGGCGGCACGACGAGCAGGAGCCTCGCGCCCGCGAGCGAGCCCGCGAAGCCCGCGGCGAACGAGAGGGGCGCGCGGGAGAGGTCGAGGAGCCCCGCGCGCCAGTAGTTCACGAGGGCGCTGAGCGAGCCGAAGGTCGACTGGCCCTTGTTGGTGCCGAGCGCGAGGTGAGGGGGCAGGCCCGCGGCGAGGAGCGCGGGCACCGTGACGAGCCCGCCCCCGCCCGCGATCGCGTCGATGGTGCCCGCGGCGAAGGCCGCGGCGCAGAGGGCCGCCGTGGTGGTGACGAGCATCGCTCAGCCGAGCGCCCCGACGGCGGCCTCGACGGCGCGCCGCAGCGTCGCGTCGCGGATCATCGCCTCGACGGCGCGCATGTCGGGCGCGAGCGCGCGGTCGCTCACGAGGGTGGGCACCGCGGCCCGGATCGCGTCGTGCGCGGCGGTGACGCCGGGGCCCGGGCGCAGGGGCAGCCGCGCGTCGAGGCCCTGCGCGGCGACGAGCATCTCGATGGCGACGCCCATGCGGGCGTTGGCGACGACGCGCGCGGCCTTGGTGGCCGACGTGGCGCCCATCGAGACGTGGTCCTCGCGGCCCGCCGACGAGGGGATCGAGTCGACGCTGGCGGGGTGGCAGAGCACCTTGTTCTCGCTGACGAGCGAGGCCGCGCTCACCTGCGCGATCATGAAGCCCGAGTCGAGCCCGGTGTGCGGCGCGAGGAAGGGCGGCAGGCCCGACGAGAGCGCGGGGTTCACGAGCTGCTCGACGCGACGCTCGGAGATGTTCGCGAGCTCGGCGGCGGCCATGGCGACGAGGTCGAGCGCGAGCGCGAGCGGCTGGCCGTGGAAGTTGCCGCCCGACACCACGTCGGCGTGCCCCTCGGCGGGGAACACCAGGGGGTTGTCGGTCACCGAGTTGATCTCGCGCGAGAGCACCTCGCGCGCCCACGCGAAGGCGTCGCGCGACGCGCCGTGCACCTGGGGCATGCAGCGGAGCGAGTAGGGGTCCTGCACCTTGCCGCAGTGCTTGTGGCTCTCGGCGATCTCGCTGCCGGCGAGCAGGGCGCGGAGGTTGCGCGCGGCCTCGAGGGCGCCGGGGTGCGGCCGCGTCGCGACCACGCGCTCCTCGAAGGGGCGGCCCGAGCCCTTGAGGGCCTCGAGCGACATGGCGCCCGCGATGTCGGCGTGCGTGGCGAGGGCGAGGGCGTCGTGCAGCGCGAGGCCGCCCGCCGCGAGGATGAGCTGCGTGCCGTTGATGAGCGAGAGGCCCTCCTTGGCTTCGAGCGAGAGCGTCGCGACGCCCGCGCGCCGCATCGCCTCGGCGCCGGGGAGCACGTCGCCCTGGAGCTCCGCCTCGCCCTCGCCGATGAGCACGCTGGCGAGGTGCGCGAGGGGCGCGAGGTCGCCCGACGCGCCCACCGACCCCTGCGACGGGATCACCGGGTGCACCCCGCGGTCGAGCATGGCGAGCAGCGTGTCGGCCACGAGCGGTCGCACGCCCGAGTGCCCGAGCGCGAGCACGTGCGCGCGCAGGAGCATCATCGCGCGCACCGCGTCGGTGGCGAGGCCGGGGCCCACGCCGCACGAGTGGCTGCGCAGGAGGTTGTGCTGGAGGGTCCGCACGTCGGCCGCGGAGATGCGCGTCTCGGCGAGGGCGCCGAAGCCGGTGTTGACGCCGTAGACGCGCGGCGCGCCGTCGCCGCCCGCGGTGATCGCGTCGATGGCCTCGCGCGCCGCGGCCATGCGCGCGCGGGCTTCGGGGTCGAGGGCCACCGGCGCGCGGTCGCGCGCGACGCGGACGAGGTGGTCGAGCGTGAGGGGGGCGCCCACGAGCACGGCTGCGGTCATGCGCGCGTTCGTACACCACGGCCCCGTGTTAGGGTAGCGGCCGTCGTGCGCGCGCTGTGGTTCGTGGGGGTCGCGGTCGCGCTCGCGGGATGCGAGGGCGCCGCGCTCCCGTCGCCGTCGGAGGTGCGCGACCTGCGCGTGCTCGCGCTCACCACGGCGACGCCCGAGGTGCGCCCGGGGCAGGGCGCCCGCGTCGAGGCCGCGCTGCTCGACCCGAGCCCGTCGGGCGTTGCGAGCGTGCGGTGGCGCCTCTGCGAAGAGTCTTCGATCGCGGACCCGCGCGCGTGCCCGCTCTCTCCGCGGGGGCGCGACGTGGGCGAGGGGCTCGCGGTCGACCTCCCGGCGCTCTCGGCGACGCGCGGCGGGGTCGGCTCGTACGTGGTGCTCGCGGCGGCGTGCGCGCGGTCGACGCCCGCGATCGACATCGCGACCGGGCACTACCGATGCGCCGAAGGAGGCGCCGCGCTCGAGGCGTTCCGCCGGGTCGGCGTGCGCGAGACCGGTCCGCTCAACCGGGCTCCGGCGATCGCGCGCGTGGAGCTCTCGCGGGGCGGCGAGGTCGAACCGGTCGACGAGGCGGGCGGCGTGGCCCTCACGCGCTGCGACGCGGGCGCGTGCGAGCCGTGGGAGGTGCGCGTCGTGCCCGCGCCCGGCGCCTCGGAGGCGACGCCCGAGGGGCCGAGGGAGTCGCTCGTCGCGTCGTTCTACGTGACGGCCGGCGCGATGAGCCGGCCGCGCGACGCGTCGGGTGCGGGCGAGGAGAGGCCGCTCGTCGCGCGGTGGTCGCTCGCGCCGGGGAGCGTCGCGCCGAGCTTCGGCGTGGTGTTGCGCGATCAGCGAGGCGGGGAGAGCGTGCGGGTGGGGCGGGTCGTGTGGCGGTGAGCGCTCAACGGGTCACTGGCAGCGCGCGTTGACGCACATGCGGCCCGCGGCGCAGTCGGCGTTGCGCGCGCACTGGGGCATCTGCTCGTTGGTGCTCGTGCAGAGCGCGCGGCCCATCGCGTCGGTGCGGCAGAGGTTGAACTGCACGTCGACGCGCATGCAGTCGCCGTCGGGCATGACCGTGGGCATCGGGCAGAGCCGGCGGCACGCGCCGTTGTAGCAGATCGAGTCGCGGTTGCAGTCCGAGTCCCGGGTGCAGAAGGGCCGCGGGCGGGTGTCGACGCGGCACACGCCGTTGTCGCACATGAAGCCCGAGCCGCAGGCGGCGTCGTTGGCGCAGGTGCGCAAACACACGCCGCTCGCGCAGACCTGGCCCGAGGGGCAGGGCGTGCTGCAGGTGCCCGAGCTCGGGTACGCGCAGCGGCCGTTCGTGCACGTCTGGCCCGCCGCGCAGCTCGCCGCGGAGGTGCAGCCCACGACGCAGCGGCCGTCGACGCACGCCTGGCCCATGCCCGTGCACTGGTAGTCGAACTGGCACTGGTTCGTGCGGGGCTGGCAGCTCCCGCCGAGGCACACGGGCGTCGCGGGGGTCGAGGCGCACTGCGCGTCGGTGGTGCACGCCCCGCCGGGGGCGCAGCGGTGCGAGGTCGCGTCGCACACGAGGCCCGGCGCGACGGCGGCGCACTCGGCGTTCGTCGAGCAGCCGCCGGGGATGCAGACGCCGCGGCCGTCGCAGGTGTACGAGGGCGGGCACTGCGCGCCGGTGTTGCAGCGCACGCCGGTCACGCAGCGCATCGCCGCGGAGTCGCAGTAGCCGTTGGGGCACTCGGAGTTGCTCGAGCACGTCACGAGGCCCGAGTCGGGGGTCGGGGGCGGCATCCTGCCCGCGTGGCCGTCGTCGTCGCTCCAGACGGGACACCCCGTGAGGACCATGCCCAACAGACCAGCGAGAGAGAGCCCAGAGAGAGTCTGCCCGAGAGTGCGCATCGCGATGCCTCCGACTTGGAGCGTGGGGACGACCACCCGATAGCTCCGGTGAGCGTCTTCGTGGTCTACAGCACCGTCCGTGCCGACGCTACCTGCATGCTGGATTTGCCGCGCGGGTCGAAGGCCCTGAACGACTGTGAATCTCGGTTGACGGTGCCCATGTGAACCGCGTCTTCTGCGCGTGGAAGCACTGCGAGCCAGCAGGTAGCGGCGGCTTCATCGACAGTTCGAAAGCGGTTCTGGTATCGTTCGCCGGGCTTTTTTCGCAAGCGAGTGTGTGGGTCTTCGATGGATGTCGTCTGTGATCGCTGCCGGGCCGAGTACGAGTTCGACGACGCGCTTGTGTCCGAGCGCGGCACGACGGTCAAGTGCACCAACTGTGGCCATCAGTTCAAGATCTACCGCCCGTCGTCGCACCCCGACGTGGCGCGCTCGTGGAACCTCCGCCGCCCCGACGGGACGGTGATCCCGTTCGACTCGCTCGCGGTGCTCCAGAAGTGGATCCTCGAGGGGCGGGTCAGCAAGACCGACGAGATCTGCCGGGGCTCGGAGCCATGGAAGCAGCTCGGCGCCATCGCCGAACTCGAGAGCTTCTTCGCGAGCGCAGAGATGCGCGCGTCGCAGGTCCCCGGCACGCGCCCGACCAGCCGCCCGTTGCCCGCGCCGACCTCGGCGCGACCGTCGAACCGCGTGGCGACGCCTCCGACGCCGAGCGGCGCCGCGCGCACGCCGCCACCACCTCCACGCGCGGGCAACACGCTGCGACCCGGCGCTCCCCAGCCTTCGACCACAGCGCACGGCTACTCCCCCCCGCCGCCTCCGAACCGGGCTGAACCCATCGATCACGGACGGACTGCGCCGGTCGGCACCCCGGTGCTCCCGCCGCGAGGCGAGGCCGACGCGTCTTCGCGCGCGGCCGTGAGCACCGTCGACGGCTACGCGCTCGGCGCCCGTACCCCGCAGGAGGTCGCGATCGGCGCGCCCCCCTCGCGCGGGCGCCCCGCGCCGCCCGACGAGTCGCCTCTCGCGCGCCCCGCCCCTTCGCCCCTGGACGACGAGGCCGAGGAGTTCCCGACGACGGCGCGCACGGGAGGCTCGCGAGGCGTCGTGGCGGGCCTCACGGTCGGCGTGCTGCTCGCGCTCGGCGTCGCGTTCGGCGCGTGGAAGCTGGGCTACGTGGGCTCGGGCGGGGAGAGCTCGCGGTCGACGACGACGGCGCCCGGCGGCGACACCGCCGCGCACCTCGACGCCGCGCGGCGCCTCGAGGCCCGCTACACGCGGCAATCGCTCGAAGACGCCCGCGAGGAGCTCACGCGCGCGCTCGCCCTGCACCCCGACGACGCGGCCGCGTACGCCGCGAGGGCGCACGTGATGGCCCTGTGGGGAGAGCTCCTTCGGCAGCGCGCCGAGGACCTCGAGGCGCGGTCACGGATCACCGGTGTCGACGCGGCGACGATGCGCGCCGAGGCCGCGGTGCTCCGTCGCGACTCGGGCGATCGGGTCGAGCGCGCGCGCGCCGACCTGCAGCGCGCCGAGGCGGGCGTGGCGGGGGTGCGCGGCGCCGAGCGCGCGGCGGTCGAGGC
>JBDHVF010000075.1:0-16619 GCA_039809605.1 Polyangiales bacterium
CGAGCGCCCGCTCGCGGCGCGACGCGCGCGGCGCGGGCGGGTCGGCGCGCTCGACGCCCGCGGCCTCGGGCGACGAGAGCTCGACCGGCGCGGAGACGTCGAGGCGCACCTCGACGCTCGGCCGCGCGTCGTCGGGCGCCGAGGCTCGGGGCGACGGCGCGATCGGCGGCGGGAGCAGCGACGAGAGCCGCGCGAAATCGGGGTCCGAGACCGTGGGGTCGGGCAGGGCGATGAGGTCGCGCGACGAGAGCTCGAGCGACGAGGGCTCGGGCGAGAAGACCGGCTCCCAGTGGGCGCGCAGCGCGTCGGGCGCGAGCTCGAGCAGCGCCCGGGCCATCTCGCGCACGTCGCAGAAGCGGTCGCGCACGTCGGGGGCGAGGGCGCGCGCCATCCACGCGTCGAGCCCCGGCGGCAGCCCGAAGGGGTACTCCGAGGGCGGCGTGAAGCGCCCCACGCGCTTGGCCACGAGCACCTCGACGACGCTGCGTCCCGTGAACGCGCGCTTGCCCGTGACCGCGAGGTAGAGCATCAGGGCGATGGCGTACGCGTCGCTCCAGGGGCCCACCGAGCGGTGGTTGCCGTCCTGCTCGGGGGCCATGTAGCTCGGCGTGCCGATCTGCTGGTCGGCGCTCGTGAGGTCGGGGTCGGAGTGGCGCACGCCCGCCACCGCGCCCGTGACCTTCGAGATCTTCGAGATGCCGAAGTCGAGCACCTTGGGCGTGACGGACCCGTCGCGCTCGCGCGCCAGCATCACGTTGGCGGGCTTGAGGTCGCGGTGGATCACCTTGCAGTCGTGCGCCGCCGCCACGGCGGCCATCACGGGCATGAGGCACTCGAGCGCGCGCCCGAACGACACCGGCGCCTCGCGCTTGAGAAAGACGTCGAGGGTCTCGCCGTGCAGGTACTCCATCACGATGTAGAGCGGCTCGCGCACGCTCACGTCGTGCACCGCGACCACGTTGCGGTGGCGGATCTTCGCCGCGGCCTGCGCCTCGCGCACGAAGCGCTCGCGGTACTCGCGGTGCTGGTTGTACTCCGCGGGCAGCACCTTGAGCGCCACCGCGCGCCGGAGCACCGTGTCGCGGGCCTGGTAGATCGTGCCCATGCCGCCGCGCCCCGCCTCGCGCTGGATGACGTAGCGATCGAGCTGCTCGCCGGGCTTCAGTGACCGCAGGTCCATGGGTTCCCTCCTCGTCGCCCCGCCGCGCGGGTGATGAGGACAGTCTCCTTCGTGATACAGCCTACTGCCGAGCTGCCACCGCGTCGATGCCCGCGCCTCGATTTCCCCGCGGCGATGGGAGTTCCCGTAGACTCGGCGCCGCCCGAGATCTTGGATGCGCGACCGCCCCGCGAAGCACCTCTGGCTCCCCCTCGCCGCGTCGTGCGCGGCCGCGTGCACGCCGCCCACCTTCGCGCCGCCCATTCGCACAGGGCATTTCGGCGCGCCCGGCCGCATGGCCCCGGGCCTCGGCGCGGCGCGCGCCACCGTCGGCGGCGAGGGGCAGTCGAAGTACGGAGGCATCACGGTCTCGATCCCCGTGGCCGACGGGCTGCGCGTCGAGGCCGGCGGCGACGCCACCGAGTACTCGGCCACGGGCAGCGCGGGCGTGCGCTACACCCACCTCGCGGGCCGCCTCGCCATGGACGCCGAGCTCGGCTTCGGCGCGGGCGCGGGCGGCGCGCTCTGCGGCAACAGCGGCGACACCGCGCGCCCGTGCCCCGGCAGCCAGCGCGACACGGGCACGGCCGACGTGCACCCGCCGCCGCCCCTCTACCCCGACGGGCTCGGCGCGTGGGACCGCTTCGCCTTCGGGGGCTACGCGGGCGTGGGCATCGGCGTGAGGCCCTGGCCCTGGGTCGAGGTCTACGCCCGCGGGCGGCTCCAGCTCTCGCGCGCCACGCACGTCCCCACGACGCTCTGGGGCACGGCCCTCGGCGGCGTCGAGTTCAAGCTCGGGCCCGTCGACCTCGGGGCCGCGCTCGGCTGGGCTGCTACTTCGACGAGCGCGACCAGCACAACGCCGCGATCGCCGAGGCGAGCGTGACCGTGCCCTTCCGCGTGCGAAGGCCGTGACGCTCACTGCACGATCAGCGTCGTGGCGCGGGTGATGCGCGCGTTGCGCATCACGCCCATGAGCTCGTGCTGGCAGTTCTCGGTGCGAAGGTCCCAGAAGCCACGCGGCACGCGCACCGTGCGGGTGGTGTTGGGGTCGATGGTGGTGTTGCCGAGCAGGTCGTCGCTCCAGCGGTCCTCGCCGGGCGCGGAGAGAAAGAGGTAGCAGACGGTCTCGCTCGCGCGGTTGGTGAGCCCGAGCGGCACCGCGGTGCCGTCGAGCACCAGCGACGACTGGGGCGACGAGCAGGCCGCGAGCGCGATCGCCAGGAGCGGGCCGAAGCGAACCATGGCCCGCTCGGTAGCACATCTCCGCGCCCGGGCTCCAACGGAGCGCGGGGATGATCTTTGGACCGCCGCGGGGCGCGAGGGTATGCTCCGGCGGTTCCGGCGCTTCGCCGCGTTGAGGTGAGAATGCCCTGTCTCCGATGGATCGGCGCGCAAGGCCGCGGCCGGCTGTTCCCCATCTACAAAGCCATCACCACGATCGGGAGCGCGGGCGGCAACGACATCGCGATCGACGCGCGGGGCGTGGCGCAGTGGCACGCGCAGATCGTCTTCGACGGCCGTGATTTCTCGCTCGACGAGGTCGACCCGGTGGCCGAGATCCAGGTCAACCAGAAGCGCAAGCGCAGGGCGCGGCTCGGCCACAACGACCACCTGCTGCTCGGCGACGCGGAGCTGGTCTTCTCGATGCTCGAAGAGGCCGAGGGGCCTGGCAAGGCCGCGGCGCAGGGCGACGTCACCCAGGCCGAGCTCACGGGCCTTCGCAAGCTCTACGAGTTCAGCCAGCGGCTGCTCGTCACCCGCGACGTGCAGGCGCTCCTCGAAGCGCTGCTCGACGGGGCCATCGAGGCCACCGGGGCCGACAAGGGCTTCGTGGTGCTCCTGCGCGACACGCAGACCGAGGTGCGCGCCGCGCGCAACCTCCGGCAGGAGAACCTCCCCGACGCCGTGCGGCAGCTCTCCGACAGCATCCTCGCGAAGGTGATCGAGAGCCGCCGGCCCCTCATCGTGCACAACGCCGTCGACGACACGCTCTTCAAGAGCGCCGCGTCGGTGATGAACCTCAAGCTCTGCTCGGTGATGTGCGCGCCGCTGCTCGCGGGCGGCGAGCTCCTGGGGCTCATCTACCTGGGCAACGACCGCGTCGCGCACCTGTTCGACCCGAAGTCGCTCGACATGCTCACGGTGTTCGCCGCGCAGGCGTCGCTGATCTTGAAGGGCGCCATCGTGCTCGAGACCCTGCGCCAGGGCAACGCCGAGCTCGAGAAGAAGCTCAAGGAGCAGCGCTTCGGCGAGATCATCGGGAGCTGCGACTCGATGATGAAGGTCTTCAACAAGGTGCAGAAGGTCGCCCCCACGGACGTCTCGGTGCTCATCACGGGCGAGACGGGCACGGGCAAGGAGCTCATCGCGCGCGAGATCCACAACCGCTCGGCGCGCGCCGGGGGGCCCTTCGTGGTGATCAACTGCGGCGCCATCCCCGAGAACCTCATGGAGTCGGAGCTGTTCGGCCACGTGCGCGGGGCCTTCACGGGCGCGGTCGCGACGAGGCAGGGCAAGTTCCAGGCGGCCGACAAGGGCACGCTCTTTCTCGACGAGATCGGCGAGCTGCCCGTCGCGCTCCAGGTGAAGCTCCTGCGCGCCCTTCAAGAGCGGGTGGTCACCAAGGTCGGCGACGCGAAGCCCGAGCGCGTCGACATCCGCGTGATCGCCGCCACCAACCGCAACCTCGAAGACGAGATCCGCAAGGGGACCTTTCGAGAGGACCTCTACTACCGGCTCAACGTGGTGAACATCCTCCTGCCGCCGCTGCGCGAGCGCGGGGACGACGTCATCGTGCTGGCGCGCTTCCTCCTGCAGAAGTACGCCGCGGAGCTCGGGAGCCAGGTGAAGGGCTTCACGCCCAACGCGCTCATCGCCATTCGCAAGTACGACTGGCCGGGCAACGTGCGGCAGCTCGAGAACCGGCTCAAGAAGGCCCTGGTGCTCTGCGACAAGAGCCTCGTGGGCCCCGAGGACCTCGACCTGCACCCCGAGAACCTCCAGACCATCGTGCCGCTCGACAAGGCCAAGGAGGACTTTCAGCGCAGGTACATCCTCGAGGTGCTCGAGCGCAACAACGGCAACCGCACCAAGACCGCGCGGGACCTCGGCGTCGACCCCCGCACCATCTTCCGCTACCTCGAGAAGGAGGGCGGGCCCGCGCCGGGCGGGAGCTTCCCCGAGGAGTGAATGGCTGACGACCGCACGATGACGGCGCCGTCGCTGCGGGCGCGCGCCCCCTCGACCCGCTACGTCGAGGTGGTCTCGCCCGGCAGGCCGTCGCCCTTCAAGGCCCGCGAGGGCGTCGTGCGCCTGGGGCGCGACGCGGGCAACGAGGTCGTCATCGAAGACCCCTTCGTCTCGCGCGTGCACCTCGAGGTGCGCATCTACCCCCACGGCGTCGAGGTGGTCGACCTCGACACCAAGAACGGCACCCACTACCAGGGCGCGCGCATCCGCGAGCTCGCGGTGCGAGACGAGGTCACCCTGCTGCTCGGCAAGCAGGTGACCGTGCGCGTGCGCGTCGGCGACGACGCCCCGCAGCCGCGCGGCGCCTCGCGCGACGACGCCGAGCTCGTGGGCGCCTCGGCCCCGATGCAGCGCCTGCGCGCGGCCCTCGCGAAGCTCGCCCCCTCGCCCCTCACGGTGCTCATCGAGGGCGAGACGGGCACGGGCAAGGAGGTCGTCGCCCGCACCATCCACCGGCTCTCGCCCCGCGCGCAGAAGCCCTTCGTGGTGTTCGACTGCGCGGCCGTGTCGCCCTCGCTCATCGCGAGCGAGCTCTTCGGCCACGTGAAGGGCGCGTTCACGGGCGCCGTGGGCGCGAGCGAGGGGGCCTTTCGCGCCGCCCACGGAGGCACGCTCTTTCTCGACGAGGTGGGCGAGCTGCCGCTCGAGCTCCAGCCCGCGCTCCTGCGCGCGCTCGAGGCGCGGCAGGTCAAGCCCGTGGGCGGCGACCAGTACCTCCCGGTCGACGTGCGCGTCGTGGCCGCCACCAACCGCTCGCTCGAAGACGAGGTCGAGGCCGGGCGCTTCCGCAAGGACCTGCTCTTTCGCCTCGCGGTGGGCCGCGTGAAGGTGCCCGCGCTCAGGGCCCGCAGCGAGGACGTGCCCGCGCTCGCCGCGCACTTCGCCGCCGCGTTCGGCGCCGCCGTGGCCCCCTCGGCGCTCGAGACGCTCGCCGCGCGGCCGTGGCCCGGCAACGTGCGCGAGCTGCGCAACGTGGTCGAGCGCTCGGTCATGCTCGCGGGCGGCGCGGGCGCCACGGTCACCGACCTCGACGACCTCGACGACACCGACGACGACGCGTCGCCCGCGACGCCCGACGCGCTCCTCGGCGCGATGCGCAGCGCCGACGGCCAGCGGCTGCTCGAGATGAGCTTTCAAGACGCCAAGCAGGCCGCGGTCGAGACCTTCGAACGCGAGTACCTCGTGCGGCTCTTCGAAGCCTCGGGGTGCAACCTCTCCGAGGCCGCGCGGCGCTCGGGCGTGCACCGGCGCTACCTGCGCGAGCTCTTCAAGAAGCACGAGATCGACCTCGCCGCGCTGCGCGCGAAGAGGGGCTGAGCTACGCCGCGAGCACGAGGCACGCGTCGCCGAACTCGTGCCCGAGGTACCGCCGCGCCTCGGCCTCGCGCGCCGCGTCGAGCAGCGCGCGCGCGGGCGCGAAGGCCGAGAGCAGTTCGAAGTGGCTCGTGCCGGGCTCGTGCATGCCCGAGAGCACCGCGTCGACCACCCGCCGCGCAGAGCCCTCGCGGAGCCGCAGGTCGGTCTCGCCCGCGCCCTCCACCACGCGCCCGTGCGCGGCCGCCGAGCCCTCGAGCGCGCGCACCACGCTGGTGCCCACCGCGATCACCCGGCCCCCCTCCGCGCGCGCTCGTTCGACCGCGTCGACGGTCTCGCGCGGGATCTCGTAGCGCTCGGGCAGCGGGAGCGCGGCGTCGAGCGCCTCGTCGCCCGTGGCCGACAGCCCCGCGGCGTGCGTCACCCGCGCGATCGACACGCCCCGCGCCCGCAGCGACGCGAGCAGCGACCACCGCAGGGGCCTGCCCGCCGACGGAAGCTCCACCGCCCACGGCCTCCCCGCGTACACGGTCTGCACGTGCCAGAGCGCGAGGTCGCCCGCGACGTGCGCGTACTGCACCGGGCGCCCGTGCGCGTAGAGCGCGCGCCAGAAGCGGTCTCCCTCGGGCGTGAAGCGCGCGGTCACGAGCCGCGATGAGCGGGCGGAGACCTCGTCGACGGTCGCGGGCCGGTGCTCGGTGCGCGTGCGCCAGTCGCCGTCGCCGAAGAGCACCGCGCGCCACCGCGACGGGTCGTCGGTGGCGCCCGCGAGGCGCAGCTCCACGGGCTCGCCGCGCGCCGTGCGACCGCGCAGCGACGCGGGCAGCGTGGCGGCGTCGTTGACCACCACGAGGTCGCCCGCGCGCACGAAGTCGGCGAGCGACCCGACGGTCGCGTGCGTGACGGTGCCGCGCGCCGGGTCGAGCACCATCATGCGCTCGTCGAGCGCGCTGTCGCGGGGCCACGCCGCGGGGGTCACGACCGCGCCTCCAGCGACGAGGCCGTCACCCGCGCGCCCGTGGGAACCGCGTCGCCCTCGATCGCGCGCACGACGGCGCGGGCGACGTCCGCGGGGCGCGCGAGCGTCGCGGGGTCGGCGTCGGGCAGCGCGTCGGCGTGCATGCGCGTGTCCATCTCGCCGGGGTCGACCGAGAAGACCCGCACGCCCGCGTCGCGAAGCTCCTCGGCCCACACGCGCGCGAGGTGGTCGGCCGCGGCCTTCGACACGCCGTAGGCGCCCCAGCGGGGGTAGGGCTCCACGGCCGCGTCGGAGCTCACGAACACCACGGCCCCGCGGCCCCGCAGCGCCATCGAGCCCGCGAGGATCTTCGTGAGCCTGAAGGGCCCCACGAGGTTCACCGCGAGCACGCGCTCGAGGCCCTCGCACTCGGTGTCGAGCAGCGGCGGCAGGGGCAGCGCGCCGAGCGTGCTCGCGTTGTGGATCACCAGGTCGATCGCCCCCAGCGCGCCCGCGGCGGCGCCGGCGATGCGGTGCGCGGCGAGCTTGTCTCCCACGTCGCCGGGGACGGCGCAGGCGACGCCGCCCGCGCCGCGGATCTCGTCGGCCACGCGGTCGAGCGCGTCGGCGTGGCGCGCCACGAGCGCGACGCGGGCGCCCCTGCGAGAGAGTTCGATTGCGAGCGCGCGGCCGAGGCCCTGCGAGGCCCCGGTCACCAGCGCGTTGAGTCCGTGAAGCTCCATGACGCACCCTCCGTCGCCCGACCGTGGGGGTCGGGTCGTCGCCATGAAGATGCTGCGTGACGGTCACCCCCATGGTCCGCGCGCCAATCCGTTGGCAGACTTCCAACCCATGGGAGACGGAGACGACCTCGCGTCGCGGCTCGCGGCGAACGTGCGGGCGCTGCGCGTCGGGCGCGGGCTCACGCAGGCGCAGCTCGCGAAGCTCTCGGGGCTGCCGCGGGCCACGTGGGCCAACCTCGAGTCGGGCGCGGCCAACCCCACGCTCTCGGTGCTCCACAAGGTCGCCGGGACGCTCCAGGTCTCGCTCGAGGAGCTCGTCGCCGCGCCGCGCACGGGCACGAAGCTCTACGCGCGAGAGTCGCTGCCCACGCGCCAGCGCGGCGACGCGACGGTGCGAAAGCTCCTGCCCGAGCGCATCGCGGGGGCCGAGATCGACCGCATCGAGCTGCCGCCCGGCGGGCGCATGGTGGGCGTTCCCCACACGCCCGGCACGCGCGAGTACCTCGCGTGCGAGCGCGGGAGCATCGTGCTCACGGCCTCGGGCGAGGCGTACCCGCTGCGCGAGGGCGACGTGATCGCGTTCCGCGGGGACCAGCGCCACGCGTACGCCAACCCCGGCGACCGGGTGGCCGTGGGCTGGTCGGTGGTGATGCTCGAAGCGAGGGAGTGACTACTTCTTCTCGTCGGGCCACTTGTAGAAGCCCTCGCCCGACTTCTTGCCGAGCTTGCCCGCGCGCACCATCTGGCGCAGCAGGGCCGGCGGGCGAAACTGCTCGCCGAGCTCCCGGTGAAGGTGCTCGAGGATCGCCAGGCGCACGTCGAGGCCCACGAGGTCTCCGAGCTTGAGCGGGCCCATGGGGTGGCGGTATCCGAGCTCCATGGCGCGGTCGATGTCTTCGGGCGACGCCACCCCGCTCTCGACCATGCGAATCGCCTCGACGCCCAGGATCACACCCAGACGGCTCGTGGCGAAGCCCGGGAAGTCCCTCACCACGATCGAGGTCTTGCCGATGCGCCCCGCGAAGGCCCGCGCGCGGTCGACGCTCGCCTCCGCCGTGCGCAGCCCGCGCACGATCTCCAGGAGCTCCATCACGGGCACGGGGTTGAAGAAGTGCATCCCCACGAGGCGCGACGGGTCTCGGAGCGAGCCCGCGATCTCGGTGATCGAGAGCGACGAGGTGTTGCTGCCGAAGAGCGCGCCCTCGGGCGCCGCGGCGTCGACCTTGCGAAAGGTGTCGAGCTTGAGCTCCATGCGCTCGGGCACGGCCTCGACCACCACGTCGGCGCCCGCCACCGCGGCCTCGAGCGACGTGCCCCACCCGATGCGCGCCAGCGCCGCGTCGCGCCCGTCGGGCGTGAGCCTGCCCTTCGCCACGATGCGCTCGAGCGACGACGCCACCGCGCGCCGCGCCCGGTCGAGCACCGCCTCGCTCACGTCGCACACCGCGACCGTCATCGACGCCTGCGCGCACACCTGCGCGATCCCGTGGCCCATGGTCCCCGCGCCGATGACGGCGACCCGCTCGATGCCCTCTGCCTCGCTCATGGCGCCGGTTTCTACCCGCAACCCCACCGCCGCGACCAGACCCAAGCGCAACTCTCCGACACCGCCACCGCGCCAGGGAATGTCACCCCCGGGCCCTCCGGGTGTTGTCGATCGCCCCCCGCACGCAGCACGGTACGTGCGAGCGTGATGTTCACCGTGGCCCCTCCCGACGCAGCCCGGAGCCTTGTCGAGCGCGTCGGCGAGGCCACGGACTCGTGGGGCACTCCCGACGTCGACCTCGTGGCGATCGACACCGAGACCACGGGCCTGGCCTGGCACGACCGGATCGTGGAGCTCGGCGCGGTGCGCTTCCGCGGCGGCCGCGTGGTCGACCGATGGCGCACGCTGGTGAACCCCGAGCGGCCCATCCCCGCGCGCGTGGTCGAGATCCACGGCATCACCGACGCCCACGTCGAGGGCGCGCCCCTGGCGGCCGAGGCCCTCGAGGAGTTTCGGCGCTTCTGCGAGGGGGCGGTGCTGCTCGCGCACAACGCCGCGTTCGACCGCGACGTGCTGGCCGCCGAGTGGGCGCGCGCCAACGCCCCGCCGCCCGCCGAGCCCATGTACTGCACCTGGCGCTTCGCGAAGCACTGCATCGAGGGGGCGCCGCGCTACGGCCTCGCCGCGCTCGCCGCGCACCTCGAGCTGCCCGCGGAGTCGCCCCACCGCGCCCTCGCCGACGCCGACCTCACGCGCCAGCTCTTCCTCGCGTGCTGCGAGCGCCTCGGGGCGCCCTGCACCCTCGGCACGCTCGACGCGCACGCCACCGACGACTCCGCGCGGCCGTGGTCGCTGCGCGGCGCGGTGCGGCGCGTGCGCGACCTGCCCCTGCGGCTGCGGCCCCTCCGCGGCGCGCGCTCGCACGCGGCCCCCGTGACCCTCACGGTGAACGGCCCCGAGGGAGAGGCCCCCGCGCTCGTGCGCGGCGTGCCCACGGTCTTCTACCAGCGCGGCGCCGACGGGGTGGTCGACCTGCGCGCCGAGGGCGCCGTGGTGAGCGTGGCCTTCTCGAAGATCGCGCGGGTCGACCTCGGGTGAGCGCGCCCGCAATCTGGTAGCGTCCGCGCGCCGTGCTGGTGAATCTCCTGCGGTTCGTGGCGCTGATCGGCGCGCTGGTGTTCGTGCACGAGCTCGGGCACTTCGCGTGGGCCAAGATCTTCAACGTGAAGGTGCTGAAGTTCTCGCTGGGCTTCGGCCCGCGCGTGCTCGGCTACCGCCACCAGGAGACCGACTACTGCGTCTCGCTCATCCCCCTCGGCGGCTTCGTGAAGATGCTCGGCGAAGACCCGAGCGACCGCATCGCCCCCGAGGACGTCCCCCGCTCGTTCCACCGCCAGAGCCTCTGGAAGCGCTTCGTCATCGTGCTCGCCGGGCCGCTCATGTCCCTGGTGTTCCCGGTGCTTCTCTACTTCGTGGTGTTCCTCGGGCAGACCGACCTCACCCCGCCCGTGATCGGCACCGTGGTGCCGGGCTACCCCGCCGAGGGACGTCTCCTACCCGGCGACCGCGTCGTGGCCATCGACGGCCGCGCGGTGGGCTCGTTTCAAGACGTGCGCGACGCCGTGTCGGCCGCGCCGGGCCGCGAGCTGCGCTTCGAAGTCATGCGCGGCGAGCAGCCCGTGATCGTGCGCGTCACGCCCGAGACCGTGCGCGTCGAGCGCCCCCTCGACATCGTCGAGACCGTCGGGCGCGCGGGCATCTCCGCGGGCTTCGCGCTGCCCGTCATCGGCGTGCGGGGCGCCGGCACCCCCGCGGCCGTCGCGGGCCTGCGCACCTTCGACATGGTCACCATGTACGCGGGCAACCCCATCCGTCGCTGGATCGACCTCGACCGCGCGCTCCAGTCGAGCCGCGGCGCCACCGTGCCCGTGGGCTTTCTGCGCCCCCGCGAGGTGCGCGACGCGCTCGGGGGCCTGGCCGACCTCGAGGTGTTCGACCCGGGCCTCGCGCAGATCACCCCCGAGCCCGGCACCGGCGAGGCGCTGCGGCGCACGGGCATCGAGCCCGCCGACCTCTACGTCGCCGACGTGGCCCCCGACTCGCCCGAGCACCAGATGGGCCTGCGCCGCGGCGCGCGCGTCATCTCGGTCGACGGGGTCGCGCCGCCCTCGTGGGAGCGCCTGCACGAAGACATCATGGCCGGCGGCCGGCGGCTCCGCAGCCTGCGCTTCCTTCAAGACGGCCACGAGTCGCAGGGCGCCTTCTCGCTGCGCCCCCTCACGTGGACCGACGAGTTCGGCCAGCGCTACGTGCGCCTCGCGTTCGACACCGACCACTGGGTGCCCACCGACGCCGACGCGCCCATCGAGAACCCCGCCCCCGCGCGCTACGCCCTGCGCAACGCCACGCGCGAGACCTCCGAGGCCATGCGCTTCCTCAGCACGGGCATCGTGCGCGTGCTCCAGGGCCGCGTGTCGATCCGCACCGTGGGCGGGCCCATCATGATCTACGACGTGACGCGCAGCACCGCGGCCGAGGGCCCGTGGGGCTTCCTGTGGCTCATGGCCCTGGTGAGCATCAACCTCGGGCTCATCAACCTCCTGCCCATCCCCACGCTCGACGGCGGGCACCTCCTGTTCTTCGCCGTCGAGGGCGTGATCCGCAGGCCCGTGCCCCTGTGGATCCGGCAGACCGCCTCGGTGCTCGGCCTGCTCGTGGTGGTCGGCGTGATGCTCGTCGCGTTCAAGAACGACCTGCAGCGCAAGTTCGGCAACACGCAGCCCATCGTCGTGACCGCGCCCGAGCGCTGAGATACCGTCGCGCCGTGTCGCTCCGCACGCTCGCCCTCGCGTCGGCGCTCGCGGCCGCGTGCGACGGCGCGCAGCCCGTCTCCGCCCCCGACGCGACCCTTCCCGCAGACGTCTCGCACGCCGACGCGGCGCCCGCCGACGTGCGCGCGCCCGACGTGAGCGAGCCGCCGGGCCCCCCGCGCTTTCACCGCGTGGCGCGCGTCGCGACGCACAACTCGTACTGGCTCGACCGCATGCACTCCCTCGAGCTCTTCGCCAGCGGCACGCAGCACCGGCTGCTCGACCAGCTCCTCTACGAGGGCGCCCGCGCCGTCGAGATCGACGTGCACCGCGACCGCACCTCCGCCCACGCCTTCCGCGTGTACCACACCAGCAGCGAGACCAACTCGCTCTGCTCGCCGCTCTCGGAGTGCGTCGAGACCCTGCGCGCCTTTCACGCCGCCGTGCCCGACCACGAGGCCGTCACCGTCGTCGTCGAGCTCAAGGAGCTCACCGAGGCGAACTTCGACGACGCCCACACGCCCGCCGACCTCGACGCCGTCTTCGCGTCGCGCCTCGGGGAGATGACCCCGTCGGGATTTCGCTCGTGGCTCTACACCCCGCGCGACCTCCTCGCGCGCTGCGCGCCGGGCGCGACGCTCGTCGACTGCGCCGCGCGCGAGGGGTGGCCCACCGTCGCCGAGATGCGCGGGCGCTTCGTGCTCGCGGTCATCGGCAACCTGCGCGTCGACTACACCACCGAGGTCTGCCAGAGGCTCCACCCCGGCGACCCCTGCGCCCCGTCGCCCGGCGACGACGTGCAGGGACACGGCCCCGCGGGCTGGGTCGAGTACGCGACCTGGGGCGCGGGCGTCGCCGAGCGCGCGGGCTTCCCCATGCGCTCGAACTGGGTGCGCTTCAACGCGGGCGCCGACACCGAGGCGGTCGACCCGGCGCGGCTGCGCGCGGCCGAGGCGGCCTCGGTGTTCCTCCAGGTCGAGGACCTCACCGACCCCAGCGTGCCCGACTTCATCGAGCGCGGCGGCCTCGTGCGCGGCGCCGACTCGTTCTCGCTCGACGACCAGCGCCGCCGCGTCGCCGCGGGCTATCAGCTCCTTCAGACCGACCACCCGTGGCTCGCGCTCGACGACCGCGGGCCCGATCGCCCCCTGCGTCCGCTGCGCCCGCGCCCCGACGACGACGCGCTCCGCGAGCCCGGCAAGCGCATCCTCGTGCGCGGCCCGCTCGACCCCGCGCGCGCGGCCTTCGCCTCGACGCGTGTCACTCCCGGCGGCTGCACCGAGTGGCGCGCGCTCGTCTCGGTCACGCGCGCCCCCACCGACGCCCGCTACGCCCCCGCCCCCGAGCGCCCGTCGCGCCCTCGCGGCGTCGGGTGCCTGCGCGCGTCGCTCGACCCCGCGCGCGACGACCTCGACTCCGCGTCGCTCTGCCGAAGCACCGAGGGCGACGAGCTCGCGTCGATCACGTGGACGACGCTCACCTCGGGCGCCACGCAGCGCATGACCGCGCAGTCACCGCCGCGCAGCGCCGACGGCCCCGGCGAGTGGCTGCGCATGGTGGTCTGCGTCACGGCCGAGGGCACCACGGTCACGGGCGACGCCGCGGGCGCGGTCGGGCCCGACGGAGAGCCCCTGTGGCACCGCGTCGGCAGCGCGCGCTTCGACGGAGCGCTCGCGTCGCAAGGCCTCTCGGCGCAGCGCGACGTGCTCTTCGTGGCCGCGCGCCGCGACCGCGCGTACGCGTCGGGCCTCGACCTGTCGCGGCCCGTCACGTTGCGCGCCGAGGGCGAGCGCGTGACCGACGACGCCACGCTCACGGACCTGTCGTTCCCCGCGCCGACGCCCGCGTGCCACGACCCGCTCTACCCCACGGGCTGCCGCGCGCCGTAGCGCGAGCGACGCGCTTCAGACGCCGCCGTACCACTCGTAGCCGAGGTTCTCCCAGTAGCCGCCCGAGGGCGACGGGAGAAAGTTCACCTCGGTGAGGTACTTCACGTTCTTGTACCCGAGCTTCACGGGGCTGTAGACCCGGGCCGGCGCCCCGTGCGCGGGCGACAGGGGCGCGCCCTTCATCCCGTACGCGACGAGCGTCTGCGGGTGCAGGGCGCTCTCGAGGTCCCACGACGAGTAGTAGCCGTTGTCGAACGAGCGAAACTCCACGAAGCGGGCCTCGCGGCCGACGCCCACGCGCGCGGCCAGGTCGCGGAGCTTCACCCCGTGCCACGACGAGACCGCCGACCAGCCCTCGACGCAGTGGTGCTCGACGCGCACGTCGGTGCGGGTCATGCGCATGAGGTCTTCGAGCGTGAGCGACGCGGGGCGCGCCACGGCGCCGCCGACGCGCAGCGCCCACGACTTCGGCGGCAGCGGCATGTTCATCGAGATGAAGTACGACGGCCACTGCGCGATGGGCGTCTCGTCGCCGGGGCCGAACGAGGGCGCGCGGCTGCCCTCGTGAAAGAGCGCCCGCTCCACGCGCTCGTTGAACGCCTCCATGCGCCCGAGGAAGCCAGCCTTCGGGCGCGTCGAGTCGCAGCCGCCCACGCCCGCGGCGGCGAGGGCGGCGAGCCAGCGGCGGCGGTCCATCTCGAGCCCACGCCAGGTCACGACCGCTTCCCTCCGGTGATCATGTCGACGAGCGTGCGCGGGTGCAGCGCCACCATCAGCAGGTGCCCCGCGAAGAAGAGCGCCAGCGCGACGAGCCCCAGGAGGTGCACCGTGCGGGCGCCGTCGTAGCCGCCGAAGAGGGCCGTGAGGGGCCTGAGCTGAATGGGCTTCCAGATCGCGAGGCCCGACAGCACCTCGACCGCGCCGAGCGCGACCGCGCTCGTGTACCCGAGGCGTTGCAGGCCGTTGTAGAGCCCCTCCTGCGGCGGCGGGCGCTTGCGAATGCGCGCGTAGTAGAGCGCGGTCGCCACGGCGTTGCGCAGGTCGCGGCCGGGCAGAAAGGCCCTGCGCCGCCACTCCCCGCGCGCGACCTCGTACGCGAGGTACGCCGCCGCGTTGAGCACGAGGAACCACCCCAGCGCGAAGTGGACGTGACGCGCGCCCGCGAGCCACCCCCCGACGCGCATCCACGACGGCGCCATGAGCCCCTGAAAGGGCCACCACGCGTAGGGCGCGCCGTGCGGCCCGAGGTAGGGGTACGCGACCAGGATCTGAAGCCCGCTCGCCGCCATGACCGCCAGCAGCGGCACGTTCGCCCAGTGCGTCACGCGGATCGGCCACGGCTGATCGAGGCGCCCCGCGGTCGAGGGCTTCGCAGCGACGTGCGGCACCTCCGCGGGCGCCTCCGCGGGCGCCTCCGCGGGCGGCGGGTCTTCGGTCGCGCTCATCGCGCGCCTCCGCTCCGAGCGCCGTCGGCGACGGCGTCGCCGCGCGCTTCGACCACGTCGGAGGCGCTCATCCCGCCGTCGGGCCCGTGCGGCATCGGGGGCATGCCCGGGGGCATCATCGGCTGATGCGGCTCGGGATGGGGCGTCGCGCGCTCGCACCCCGCGGCCATCGCCGCGAGCAAAAACATGATCGTCGTCGTGTGCGTCGACATCGGCGCCTCGCGCTCCGCAGTGCCGTCCCCTGCGGTCGCGACGATCGTCGCACCGCGCGCCGCGAAGGGCAACGGCCCCGTATCCGCGACGCCGCCAGCGCTCCGCGGACGCGCGATCGCGACGTCTCGGCGCGTGGGGAAGACCGCGCCGCGCGAGCGGCGGGGGCGCGACGCGACGTCGCGTGCGACGGTCAGGGCGCGACGGAGCGCTTCGAGGTGCGCCTCTGACCGGCGAATACGTCCCCCGTATTCGCGAATACGTCCCCCGTAATTCGAACGCATCGCCCTCACGGCACCGCGCCGCACGCGAGCCGCGCCACCCGCGGCCCGTGCACCGTGCGAAACACCGTCACGTAGCGACCGCCCTCTCCCGCGAGCGGCAGCACGTCGCCCGCGGTCGACCCGCCCGGCGCCTCGGTCACCTCGCCCAGCGTGACCACGCCGGTGCGCGGCTCGCCGTCGCGCGAGAACATCCGGTAGCGCAGCGACGGAGAGAGCGCCTCGCCGTCGAGCCACACCGCGAGCAGCCCGTTCTGCGCGAGCGCCACCGAGGCCATCCTCGGGTGCGCCCCCTGGCGTTCGTCGAGCATGCGCGAACGCACGGTGGCCGCCATCACGTCGCCCGTCACCAGCCGCGTGCCGATGCGCTCGCCCGTGAGCGTCGCGGCGATGCGGGTGCCCTCCCACGCGACCGACAGCACGCGGTCGGAGCACGTTCGCTCGGCCTGCGGCACGAGCGGCAGCGCCCACGCCCACGGGCTCTCGGGGGCGGGGCGCGCGAGCGGCACCACGCGGTCGTCGCTCGTGCGCAGCGAGGCCCACGCGCCCGCGGCGCAGTCGTCGCCCACGCCCGCCGACCACGTCACGCCCCACGCCGCGGCGCCCGCGAGCGACGTGAGCGTCACGCGCGCGAAGTCGGCGTACGGGACCTCCGCGGGCCGCACCTCGGTGCGCGCGCCGTCTTCGAGCGTGTCGACCGCCGAGTGCACCACCACCGAGCGCGGTGGGCCGAAGCCCGTCTCCTCGTCGCCCGACACGTCGGCCACCCACACCCGGTGCAGCGCGGCGCTCGCGTCGACGGCGAGCTCGGCGCCGCGCGCGGCGCGCAGCAGGAGGTCTTCGCCGGGGCCTCCGTCGTCGCCCGCGTCGCCCACGCGCAGCAGCATCACCGAGCCCCGCGCGCGCCCGGCGAGCGCGGGCACGTCGCCCGCGAGCAGCGCGAGCTCCGACGCTCCCTGCGGGGCCGTCACGGTCGCGGGTGCGAGCCTCACGGCGCCCGAGGGAGGCACCGTCACGAAGGTCATCGCGCTCTCGGCCGCGTCGGGCGGCGCGGAGGTCACCGCGAGCACCG
>JBDHVF010000076.1:0-16599 GCA_039809605.1 Polyangiales bacterium
AGCTCGCCCATGTCCGCGAGGGTGTGCGCCAGCGTGAGCGTGCGGCCGACGGTCTCGGGCGCGCTCGGGCCGTGGAGCGCCGACGCCGCCATCGCCCGCGCCTGCTGGTAGAGCAGGTCGAGCGCGGGGTCGTCGTACTCGCCGATGACCGGCCCGAACTCCGCGAGCTGCGCGTCGATCAGGCCCGGGTCGGCGCGCGCCGCCAGCGCGAGGATCATCGCGCGGAGCCACCACTGGATGGCCTGCGCCGGGTCCTTGCGCTCGTGGTGGACCTTCGACACGAACAGCGCGAGCGCGATCGCGCGGTTGACGTCGCGCGCCGCGACCGCGACCGCGACCGCGCGCTCCGCGTGGGCCGCGGCCTCATCCAGCTCCCCGGCGTCGACGAGGCTCCGCGCGAGCACCGCCAGCGGCTCGAGGAGCTCGGCCCGCGCCTCACCGCCGCACGCCTGCTCGGCCTGGCGCAGCACCTCTCGCGCGACGGTCACGGGGATCTTCGGCTCGACGACGCGCGACCCACTCGCGCCGCCTTTCGTGCGGGCGTGGGGCTTCTTCTTCTTCGACATGACGGGCGCTCCGATCGACGCGGGCCATCGTACAGCGAGCGCGCGGCGTGCGAGGAGGCGTTCTACGCGCGCGCCACTTGACGTCGCGCCAGCGCCGGGACTCTCTTCTCCCATGCGACGACGCGCGCTCCTCTCGCTCATCCCTGGCGCCGTGACGCTCGCGGCGCGGCCGCTCTTCGCGCAGACGGCGCCGCAGACGACCGTCGCGCTCGCGCCCCTCGGGCCGTTTCAACCGTCGCTCCTCGACGAGATCGAGCGCGGCCTCGTCGCCGAGCTGCGCGTCACGGTCTCGCGCGCGGGGCCCTTCGAGCTCCCCGCCGAGGCGTTCTACCCGCCTCGCCGTCGGTACCGCGCCGAGCGCCTGCTCGACTTCCTGCGGCCCCGCATGAGGGAGCCCGCGACGCGCATCCTCGGCGTGACCGAGGTCGACATCTCGACCTCCGCGCACGGCGTCTCCGACTGGGGCATCCTCGGGCTCGGCGACCTCGGCGGGCGCGCGTGCGTCATCTCGACCTGGCGCTGCCGGCGCACCGCGCGCGACGCGGCCCACGCGAGCTTTCGCATGGTCACCACCTGCGTGCACGAGGTCGGTCACACGCTCGGCCTCGAGCACTGCCCCGACCCCTCGTGCCTGATGACCGACGCGCGCGGATCGGTGCTCACCGTCGACCGCACCAGCGGCCACCTGTGCGCGCGATGCCGCCGCCGCGTCGGCCTCGGCGCCGCGGTCTGAACTCCGCTCGCACGATTCGACCTCGCACCCCGCGCCGCGCGACGAATGTGCCTGTCCCCCGTCGCGTTCGCCGTGATAGCTCTCGGCGCTCCGTCGCGCCGATGCCCGGCGCCGACGGCCGCTACTCCGCACCGACGAGGATCGCCATGGGCACGACCAGCACCGAGCACGAAGTCGCACTCTTCGAGGAAGACGGCCGCAAGTTCATCATGGTCTGGATCGACCACGAGGACGTCGACACCTTCGCCGACACCTACACCGAGCGCGAGTGGCAGGAGGCGATCGAGGAGCACCCCTTCGTCGTCGAGCAGGGTTTGCCCGTGGTCATCGCGTTCGAAGACGAGGACGGCGACCCCCGGCTCTTCGGCCCGAGCGAGCTCGTCGACAGCATCGCCAACGACTACGACTGGGACTCGCTCGACTGGGGCTACTCGCTCACGCTCGAGTGGGAGACCGAGGACGAGTAGGCGCGGGTCGAGCAACGGCTGCGCAGCGCCCCGCGGCGCATGTTGCTCGTCGTGGGCAACGACCGCGCGAAACCGCTCGAAAAACCCTGGTACGCGCCCTGCTCTACCCCTTCGCGCCCCACGCACGGGGCGCTCGAAGGGAGAACGCACATGAAGATCAAGTCGAACGTGAAGGCCGGCGTCGGTGAGGCGGAGCAGGCGGGGGCGCGCCCGCGCTGAGCGCGGTTCAACCGAGGCGCCGTCAGCGAGAGGCCAGCCGCGGCTCCGCGCAGCCGCGGCGCCTCCGCGACGCCGCCAGCGCTCACTTCGCGACGATGACCGCGCTCCAGGGCGCCAGCGCCTCGCCGCCCGTCGCGGTGTCCACCAGCACCCGCGAGCCCGCGGGCACCAGCGCGCCCAGCGCTCTGCGCTCGCTCGAGAGGTTCGCCACGAGCACGCGCTCCGACGATCCCTTGCGACGTCGCACCCGGAGCACGTCGCCCACGGCATCTGCGAAGAGGCCCTCACGCGACGGCTCGCGCAGCACCTCGTCGCTCCGCCGCAGCGCGAGGAGCTCGCGGTAGAGCGCCAGCACGGCCGCGTGGTCACCCTCGTCGCGCTCGCTCCATCGCAGCCGCGAGCGCTCGAAGGTCTCGACGGCCTGCGGGTCGGGGATGCGCTCCCTCGCCGCGGGGTCGGAGAACGCCGCGAAGTGCTTGAACTCCTCGCGGCGCCCCGCGGAGACGAGCCTGCCCAGCTCGGGCTCGTGGTCGGTGAAGTACTGAAACGGCGACGACGCGGCCCACTCCTGCCCCATGAAGAGCAGCGGCGTCATGGGGAGAAAGAGCAGCACGGCCGACGCCATGCGGTACGCGTCGAGCGAGACCGAGGCGGTCAGCCGGTCGCCGAGCGCGCGGTTGCCCACCTGGTCATGGTTCTGGATGCAGTACACGAACGCCTCCGCGGGGAGCGCGTCGGCGACGGCCCCGCGCGCGCGGCCCGTGGGGGCGTACGTCTGCCCCTCGTAGATCCATCCCCGGTTGACGGCCCTCGCGATGGTCGCTGCGCCCGGCGCGTAGCCCGCGTAGTAGCCGTCGCGCTCGCCCGTGAGCGACACGCGCACGGCGTGGTGAAAGTCGTCGGCCCACACGGCGTCGAAGCCCACGGCCTCGACGAGCGCGGGGTCGTTGCGGTCGTCTTCGGCGATGAGCGTCTTGCCGACGGGCAGCGCGCGGGCCATCGAGACGAGCTCCGAGAGCACGTGCGCGGGCGACGGGTCGACGACGGCGTGCACGGCGTCGAGGCGCAGCCCGTCGAAGCGAAAGTCTTCGAGCCAGTAGCGCGCGTTGTCGAGCACGAGCGAGCGCATGGGGGCGTGCGCGTAGTCGGGCGCGTCGCCCCACGCGTTGCGCACCTCGCGGGTGAAGTACCGCGGGCTGTAGCGCGAGAGGTAGTTCCCCGCGGGGCCGAGGTGGTTGTAGACCACGTCGAGGAGCACGCCCAGGCCCAGCCCGTGCGCCGCGTCGACGAGGGCGCGCAGGTCGTCGGGCTCGCCGTAGGGCGCGAAGGGCGCGAAGAGCGCCACGCCGTCGTAGCCCCACCCCCGCGCGCCCGCGAAGGCCGCCACGGGCATGAGCTCGATCGTCGTGACGCCGAGGTCGCGCAGCCCCGCGAGGCGCTCGATCGCCGCGCGGTACGTGCCCTCGGGCGTGAACGTGCCCACGTGCAGCTCGTAGATCACCTGCTCGCCGAGCGGGCGGTGCACGCCCTCGCCGTGACGCCACGCGTAGCGCGAGGCCTCGACCCGCGCGGGCCCGTGCACGCCGCGCGGAAGGAACCTCGCGTACGGATCGGGCGACGCCTGCCCGTCGAGCACGAAGTCGTAGAGCGACCCGGCGCGAGCCTCGCCCGTGACGAGCTCGAAGAGGCCCTCGCCGCGCGGCTCCATGGGCAGCGTCGCCCCCGCGTCGAGGAGGCGCACCGCGCACTCGCGCGCGGTCGTGGTGTAGAGCGCGAAGCGCACGCGGTCGCCCTCGACGCGCGCGCCGAGCGAGGCGCCGAGGCGGGCGCTCACGACCGCGCCTCGGCGTCTTCGCGCAGCAGGAGGGCCACGGGCAGGTCGGCGAAGACCTCGGCGAGGCGCAGGCTCCCGTCGGCCGTGAGCGTCGCGCCCGTCAGCGCGTCGCGGTAGCGGCCCGACCACGGGAGCAGCACCTCCTCGTCGCCCCACGCGTCGCCGATCGCCCACGGCCGCTCCCCGCGGGTGAGCCCGTAGGGGAGGCGCGTGACGCAGCAAACCAGCCGCTCGGCGCCGAAGCCGCGGGTGAAGGCCACCACGTTGTCGCCGCCCGCGAGGCCCTCGTAGTCGCCGCGCAGAAAGAGGTCGCGGCGCTCGCGGCGGGCCGTGAGCGCGGCGTGCGTCACGTAGAGCTTGACGGCGCCGTCGGCGTAGTCGCGCAGGAGCTCGCGGGCGAGCGCGCGGCGGTCGCGCACGCCCTCGCGCACGCGGGCGAGCGCGCGGCGTCGCGCGTCGAAGTCCACGGGGCGGCGGTTGTCGGGGTCGACGAGGCTCTGGTTCCAGAGCTCGGCGCCCTGGTAGGTGTCGGCCACGCCCGGAGAGCACAGGCGCAGGAGGCACTGCGCGAGGCCGTTGGAGGCGCCGTAGGGCGCGACGAGCTCGCAGAAGCGCCGCGCGTCGTCGACGAAGCGGTCGTCGGTGAGGGCGCGGCGCGCGTACGCCTGCACGGCCTCGTCGTAGCCCGTGTTGGGGTTGACCCACGAGGTCTCGACCTTGGCCTCCTTGCTGGCCTTGAGGAGGTACGCCGCGAGGCGCTCGGCGAAGGCCTCGCGACCGTCGCGGCCGTCCCACCCGTAGGGCCACGCGCCCACCACGGACTGATAGAAGAGGTACTCGGCGCCGCGGCTCGGGGCCGACACGCCGTCGACCTCGCCCCTCGCGTCGACGGTGAGCTCGCTCCACCGCCGCACGCGGCGGCGCCACTCCGAGGGCATCTCCGAGAGCACGGCGATGCGCGCGGCGGTGTCCTCGCCGCGCTTGGTGTCGTGCGTCGAGGTGGTCACCATCGAGAGGGGCCACGCCCTCGCGCGCTCGGCGTTCTGGCGGTGGAACTCCTCGACCGTGGTGCCGAAGCGCGACGGCAGGCCGCCGACCTCGTTCAAGCACACGAGGCGGTTGTAGCGGTAGAACGACGTGTCCTCGACGGCCTTGGCCATCACGGGGCCGGTGAGCTGCTGAAAGCGCATCACGAAGCGCGCGTACTCGCGGCGGTCCTCCTCGGGGCCCTCGGCCTCGAGCAGCAGCAGGTCTTCGAGGAACGAGAACAGCGTGTCGCTGATCGAGGGGTTCTGGCGCCGCGCGGTCGCGACGGCCTGGCGCACCCAGCGCTCGTCGTGCTTCGAGGGGCCGGCGCCCTCGCGGAGGTACGTGCGGTACACCGGGAAGGCCGCGATGATCTCTCGCATGGCGTTGACGAGGCCGCCGAGGGTGAAGTCGCGCCAGCGCCGGTGGCGGCTCGCGATGCGCTGAAGGGCGCGCGCGAGCATGCCCATCTCGCTCGCGAAGCTGTAGCGCAGCACGTGCTTCTTGCTCTCGTAGACGTGCTCCCGGTACGAGAGCCGGTCTCCCGTGAAGCGGATGTAGAGGCTGGTGAGCGGCGCCTCGGCGCGCCGGTCGACCTGCAGCCCGACGGCCGCGCTGGCGAACTCGTAGCCCGTGGTGCCGTCGACGGGCCACTCGGGGGGCAGGCGCTCGCCCGGCTCGAGGATCTTCTCGACGAGCAGCGGCAGCGGGCGCGCGAGGTCGTCGGGGCTCACGGGCCTCGACGGGTCGGCCGGCGTCGGGTGAAAGCGCCGCTGGATGTCTTCGAAGTACGCGAAGGGGTCGTAGAGGCCGTCGGTGTGGTCGAGGCGCAGCGCGCTCACGCGGCCCGCGTCGATGAGCGCGAAGACGAGCGCGTGGGCGTGGTCGAAGACCGCGGGCAGCTCCATGCGCACGGCGGCGAGGTCGTTGATGTCGAAGAAGCGGCGGTAGTTGATCTCCTCGGCGGCCACGCGCCACGACGCGAGGCGGTAGCTCTGCGAGCGCAAAAAGGCGTCGAGCGCGTCGAAGCTCTCGGGCGAGCCCGGCGTGCCGTTGAGCTCCGCGAGGGCGGCGTCGACGGCGCGCGCCACCGCGGGGCACGCGGCCACGAGGCGCACGAAGCGCTGGCGGGCGATCTTCTTCTCGCGCGCCCGGTCCTTGCGCTCCTGCTCGCCGGTCTCGAGCCGGTCGGGCAGGTGGCGCAGCGCGTGGACGATGCTCTCGAGCTCCATGCGCTCGGGCGACTCGTCGCCGAGCTCGCTCTTCGCGATGATCGATTCGAAGAGGGGGATGAGCGTGCGCGGCCCGAGCGGCAGCCGCTGGTCGAAGTACGCCAGGCGAAAGCGCTCGCTCTCCCACACCACGCGGAGCTCGCCGCGCTCGAGCACGTCGCCGTAGAGGTCGCCGAGGATGGGCAGGAGCACCCTGCCCCGCAGGTCCGCGCGCGAGGGCGCCCAGTCGACGTCGAACCAGTCGGCGAAGCGCGAGCTCGGGCCGTTCTCGATCACGTCGTCCCACGCGCGGTTCTGCCCGCTCGCGATGCCCATGTGGTTGGGCACCCAGTCGAGCAGCAGCCCCATGCCGAGCTCCTTCAATCGGTCGGTGAGGGCCTCGAACTCCGCGGCGGTGCCGAGCTCCTCGTTGAGCCGCGCGTGGTCGACCACGTCGTAGCCGTGCGCGCTGCCGCGCGCCGCGGCCAGGAGCGGCGAGGCGTACACGTCGGTCACCCCGAGCTCGGCGAGGTAGTCGACCACGGGGAGCGCCTGCTTGAAGCCGAACGCGGGCGTGAACTGCAGGCGGTACGTGCTGCCGAGCGTGTGCAGCGCGCCGCCCGCGCGGATCACCCGCGACGGCGCGCGAAAGAACTTGAGCGAGCGGGCGACCAGGGTGGTCGTCTCGCCGGGCATCCGTCGCTCCTCGGCGCGCACGTCGGCCGTGTCGACCAGGAGCTGAAAGGGCTCGCTCACGGCCTCGAGCGTGGGGATGGTGAAGGGCAGGTCGATCTCGCTCGCGTTGAGCAGGAGCAGGAGGTTGTCGTCGACCAGGGGCCTGCCCGACTCGTCGACGTCGTCGATGCCGCGGCCCGCGAGGAACATCGCCATGCTCTGCGTGCGGGGGTTCTGCCAGTCCTCCTCGGACATGGGCTGCCCGTCGAAGCGGAACCACTGGAGGTCCTGCAGCTCGGTGCCGTGCAGCGGGCGGCCCTGAAAGAAGCGCGTGCGGTGCAGCGCCGGGTGCTCCCTGCGGATGCGCAGCAGGCGCCGGGTGAACTCGAAGAGCGACCGGCCCTCGGGCGACCAGTCCCAGCGCACCCAGCTCACGTCGTTGTCCTGGCAGTAGGCGTTGTTGTTGCCGCGCTGCGTGCGCGCGAACTCGTCGCCCGCGACGATCATGGGCGTGCCCTGCGAGAGCAGCAGCGTGGCCATGAGGTTGCGCCGCTGGCGCGCGCGCAGGGCGTTGACGGCCGGGTCGTCGGTGGGGCCCTCGACGCCGCAGTTCCACGAGTGCTCGTCGTTGTTGCCGTCGCGGTTCTCCTCGCCGTTGGCCTCGTTGTGCTTGCGGTCGTAGGTGACCAGGTCGTTGAGGGTGAAGCCGTCGTGCGCGGTGACGAAGTTCACGCTCGCCGAGGGCCGCCGGCCGTTGCCCTCGTAGAGGTCGCTCGACCCGGTGAGCCGGTAGCCGATCTCCGCGGCCCTCCCCCCGTCGCCGCGCCAGAGCGAGCGCACCGCGTCGCGATAGCGCCCGTTCCACTCGGCCCAGCGCACGGGGAAGTTGCCCACCTGGTAGCCCCCCTCGCCCACGTCCCACGGCTCGGCGATGAGCTTCACCTCGCTCAGCGTCGGCGACTGGTGGATCAGCGCGAAGAAGCTCGAGAGCCGGTCGACGTCGTGGAGCTGCCGCGCCAGCGCCGACGCGAGGTCGAAGCGAAAGCCGTCGACGTGCATCTCCGACGCCCAGTAGCGCAGCGAGTCCATCACCAGCGCGAGCACCTGCGGGTGCCGCACGTTGAGGGTGTTCCCCGTGCCCGTGTAGTCGAAGTAGTAGCGGGGCTCGTGCGGTACGAGGCGGTAGTACGTCGGGTTGTCGATGCCCTTGAAGCTGAACGTGGGCCCCAGGTGGTTGCCCTCGGCCGTGTGGTTGTAGACCACGTCGAGGATCACCTCGATGCCCGCGCGGTGCAGGGCCTTCACCATGGCCTTGAACTCGCGCACCTCGCCGCCCACCTCGGCGCCCGAGCGGTAGCGCACGTCGGGGGCGAAGAACCCCACGGAGTTGTACCCCCAGTAGTTGCGCAGCCCCTTCTCCACGAGAAAGCTGTCGTCGACGAACGCGTGGATGGGCATGAGCTCCACGGCCGTCACGCCGAGCTCGCGCAGGTGGGCCACGACGGCCGGGTGCGCGACGCCCGCGTACGTGCCCCGCAGCGCCTCGGGCACCTCGGGGTGCAGCTTCGTCAGCCCGCGCACGTGGGCCTCGTAGATGACCGTGCGGTGCAGCGGCGTGCGCGGGGGCTCGTCGCCCTCCCAGTCGAACTCGGGGTCGATCACCACCGCCCGCGGCGCGCCGAGCTGCGGCCCCGTCGCCATGCGAAGGTCGCCGTCGGCGCCGCCCACCTCGTACGCGAAGCACCCGTCGCCCCAGCGCTCGGTGCCGTCGAGCGCCCGGGCGTACGGGTCGAGCAAGACCACCTGGGGGTTGAAGCGCAGCCCCGACGCGGGCTCGTAGGGCCCGTACACCCGGTAGCCGTAGCGCTGGCCCGGCCGCACGCCGGGCAGGTACGCGTGCCACACGAAGGCCGTCTGCTGCGCCACGGGCACGCGCGTCTCGGCGCCGGCCTCGTCGAAGAGGCACAGCTCGACGGCCTCGGCGCTCTCGGAGTACAGGGCGAAGTTGACGCCCTCACCGTCCCACGTGGCGCCGAGCGGATAGGGGGAGCCTGGCAGGAGCTTCACCCGACGTTCGATGCCCGCGTGCGCCGCGCCGTCGCGCGACGATCACGTCGCGGCCTCGTCCGGGGCGTACGCCCGCGCGAGGTAGTCGCTCAGCATGCGACCGGCGTTGAACCGCGGCCCGAGGGTGCAGAGCGACGCCTTGATCCGCTGCACCCACCGCCGCGGCACGCCCGACGCGTCGCGGTCGTGGAAGGCCGGCACCACCTCGCGCTCGAGCAGGTCGTAGAGGCGCCCGGCGTCGCGCGCGTCCTGCACGGCGTCGTCGAGCCCCTGGCCGCTCTCGATGGCCCAGCCGTTGCGGCCGTCGAAGCCCTCGGCCCACCACCCGTCGAGCACGGCGAGGTTGAGCCCGCCGTTCATCGCGGCCTTCATCCCGCTCGTGCCGCTGGCCTCGAGCGGGGGCCGCGGGAGGTTCACCCACACGTCGCAGCCCGCCACGAGCCTCGCCGCCATCGAGAGGTCGTAGTCCTCGAGAAAGGCCACGCGCGCGCCCACCTGCGGCTCGCGCTTGAGCGCGAAGACCGCCTGCACGAGGCGCTTGGCGTCGTCGTCGCGCGGGTGGGCCTTGCCCGCGATGAGCACCTGCAGCGGGCGCTCGCCGCGCAGCAGGCCGAGCGCGCGCGCCGGGTCGCCGATGAGCAGGTGCAGGCGCTTGTACGAGGCCACGCGCCGCGCGAAGCCCACGGTGAGCGCCGCCGGGTCGAAGGTGCGCGCCGCGGCCTCGGCGTAGTCGAGGGGCTCGCCGCGCGCGAGGCGGTCGGCCACGCTGCGCCGCCGCACGTACTCCACCAGCTCGGCGCGCAGCGCCTCGCGCACGGCCCACAGCGCCTCGTCGGGGATGCGCTCGACGGCGGCCCAGCGCCACGGGTCCGCCGCGCGCTCGCACCAGCCCGCGCCCAGGTGGCGGTCGAGCAGCTCGCGCATCGCCGGGGCCATCCACGTGCGCAGGTGCACCCCGTTGGTGACGTGCCCGATGGGCACCGCGCCCGCGTCGCGCTCGGGCCACAGGCCGCGCCACATCGCGCGCGCAACCTCGCCGTGGCGCCGGCTCACCCCGTTGGCCGCGCGGCTGGTGTGCAGCGCCAGCTCGGTCATGCCGAAGGCCGCGCCCGCGCGCGACGGCGCCGCGCCGAGCGCGCAGAGGGCGTCGGGCGCGACCCCGAGCTCGCGCACGAGGTCGTCGAGCGCGCGCAGCACGTCGCCCGCGGCGTAGGCCTCGTTGCCCGCGGCCACGGGCGTGTGCGTGGTGAAGACCACGCGGCCCCGCGCCGCCGCGAGGGCCTCGTCGAACGCGGCGCCGCGCGCCACGCCCATGCGCGCGAGCTCGAGCGACGCGAAGGCCGCGTGCCCCTCGTTGACGTGCACCACCGCCGGGTCGACGCCCATCGCCGCGAGCGCGCGCACGCCGCCGACGCCCAGCAAGGCGTACTGGAGCAGCCGCAGCTCGCGGTCGCTCACGTAGAGGGTCGAGGTGATCCAGCGGTCGACGGCGGCGTTCTCGTCGACCTGCGAGTCGAGGAGGTAGAGCGGCACGCGCCCCACGTCGGCGCGCCACACGCGCAGCGCCACGTCGTGGCCGCGCAGCCGCACGCGCACCACGAGCGGCCGCCCGTCGCCGCCCGTCACGGGCAGCATCGGCAGGCGCTCGGGCGACTGCTCGGTCCAGTACTCGTGCTGCCAGCCCGAGGTGTCGAGGCGCTGGCGAAAGTACCCGCGGCGGTAGAGCAGCCCCACGGCGACGACGGGGAGCGCGCGGTCCGAGGCCTCTTTGAGGAAGTCGCCCGCGAGCGCGCCGAGGCCGCCGGCGTAGATGGGCAGCGAGCGGTGCACGCCGTACTCGGCGCAGAAGAACGCGACGGGTCGCGCGGGCGTGGCGCCGCCCACGGGCGCCGAAGGGCGAGAGAGCTCGGCCTGCATCGCGCGGTTCATGGCAGCCGCGCGCGCGACGAGGTCGGCGTCTGACGCGGCGCGCGCGAGGCACTCGGGCGGCGCGTCGAGGAGCATGCGCACGGGGCACTCGCCGCTGGCCTCCCAGCCCGCGGGGTCGACGCTGCGAAAGAGCTCCGCGCCGCCGGGCTGCCACGACCACCAGAGGTTGTACGCGAGGCTCGCGAGCGACTGGAGCTCGGGCCCGACGCGCGACGCCACCCACGCGCGCCGGTCGCCCCCGTCGATCGGGCACGCGGGGGCGACCGGCGCGCGCGGGCGCACGCCCACGAGCTCGCCCTTGAGCTCTCGCGTGGCGAGCATTCGAAGCGCGTCGAGCAGCGGCCGCCCGCGGTGCAGCACGTGAAAGACCTGCTCGGCGATGGGCATGTCGACGCCGCGGCGGCGCGCGAGCTCCCACGTCGCCGCGCTCGTCGAGAAGCCCTCGGCGACCGAGCGGCGGCCCGCGAGGTACTCCCTCGGGTCGACGCCCTCGGCGAGCTTCACGCCGAGCTCGCGGTTGCGCGAGAGCGCGCCCGTGCACGTCAGCACCAGGTCGCCCACGCCCGCGAGCCCGAGGAAGGTGAGCGGGTCGGCGCCGAGCGCGACGCCGAGGCGGGTGATCTCCGCGAGGCCCCGCGTGATGAGCGCGGCGCGCGCGTTGGTGCCGAGCCCCAGGGCGTCGCACGCGCCCGCGGCGATGGCGATGACGTTCTTCACCGCGCCCCCGACCTGCACCCCGATGGGGTCGTCGCTCGTGTAGACCCTGAAGGTCGGCGCGTGCAGGCACCGCTGCACGAAGGCCGCCGCCGCGGGCGACGCCGACGCCGCCACGACGTCGGTCGGCAGCCCCGCGGCGACCTCGCGCGCGAAGCTCGGCCCCGAGAGAAAGACCACCCGCGCGTCGCCCACGGCGGGCAGCGCCTCGGCGAGCACCTCGGACATGAGCGAGAGCGAGCGCTCCTCGATGCCCTTCGACGCCACGGCGACGACGGCCTCGGGCGGCAGCGACGGCGCCAGGAGCGTCGCCACGGCGCGCAGGTGCTTCGACGGAGGCGCGAGGATCACCAGCTCCGCGCCGCGCACGGCCTCCGCCGGGTCCGAGGTCGCGCGGATGCCCTCGGGCAGCGTCACCCCCGGCAGAAAGGACGTGTTGGTGTGCCGCGCGTTGACCTCGTCGACCACCTCGCGCTCGAGCGCCCACGCCCGCACGTCGTGCCCGAAGCGCGCCGCGTGCGCCGCGAGCGCGCAGCCCCACGCGCCGAACCCGACGACCGCGATCATGGTCATGGCACCGCCTCCCGGCCGCGCGCGGAGGTGTGTCGCGCGCGCTCGTCGCCAGCGTACCACCGCGGCCGCGCCGCGCCCGCTCAGCCCATGGCCTTCTCGATCTCGCGCGCGATGACCATGCGCTGAATCTCGTTGGTGCCCTCGTAGATGCGCGTGACGCGCGCGTCGCGGTAGAGCCGCTCGATGAGGTAGTCGCGCGAGTAGCCGTACCCCCCGTGGAGCTGCACCACGCGGTCGACCGCGCGCCCGCACGCCTCCGAGGCGGCGACCTTGGCCATGCTCGCCTCCATGCTCGCGCGCTCGCCCCGGTCGAGGAGCCTGGCGGCGCGCAGGGTGAGCAGCCACGCGGCGTCGAGCTCGGTGCGCGTGTCGGCGAGCGCGAAGCGCGTGTTCTGAAAGTCGAGCACGCGCTGGCCGAAGGCCCTGCGGTCGGCGACGTAGCGCAGGCCCTCGCGAAAGGCCGCCTCGGCGATGCCGAGCGACTGCGCCGCGATGCCGACGCGCCCGGCCCCGAGCGCCTCGAGCGCGATGGCGTAGCCGTCGCCCTCGGCGCCGACGCGGTGCTCGTCGGAGACGCGGCACCCTTCGAACGTGACGGCGGCCGTGCCCGACGAGCGCAGGCCCATCTTGCGCTCCTCTCGGCCGACGACGAGGCCCGCGGCGCCGCGCTCGACGACGAAGCACGTGATGCCGCGGGTGCCCGCGCCGGGGTCGGTCTTGGCGAACACGAGGTGAATGCCCGCCTGCGCCGCGCTGGTGATCCACATCTTCTGCCCGTTGAGCACCCAGGCCTCGCCGTCGCGCGCGGCCGTCGTGCGCAGCGCCGCGGCGTCGGACCCGGCGTGCGGCTCGGTGAGCGCGAAGCTCGCCGGGCCGAGGCGCCCCTCGGCGTAGGGCACGAGCCAGCGCGCCTTCTGCGCGGGCGTCGAGTGGTCGGCGAGGATCTTCGTCGCGAGGTTGCTCGACGCGAGGATCACCGCCACCGAGGCGTCGGCCTCGGCGACGGCGCTCATGGCGAGCGCGTAGCCCACGTTGTCGGCCCCCGCGCCGCCGTCGGCGGGCGGCACCTTCATCGCCAGGAGCCCGAGCTCGGCGAGGCGCCCGAGGTGCTCGGTCGGAAAGCGCTCGCGCTCGTCGCGCTCCGCCGCGCCCGGCGCGAGCTCGTCGCGCGCGAACGCGAGCGCGCTCTCGTAGATGAGCCGCTGCTCGTCGGTGAGGTCGAAGCCCAGCGAGAGCGCCCTGGCCGCGTCGATTCCCATGGGGCCGCTACCTTCGTCTGCGCGGGCCGCGGGGGCAAGCGCGGCGAGGTCTTCGTCACCACGAAGCGCTGGAACAGCGAACGGGGCTTCGACGAGGCGCCGCGCGTCACTCGACGCGCAGCACGCCCATGGCGCCCTTCTGGCCGTGCCCGAACTTGTGGTTGACGAACACGAACTCGCCCGCGATGTCGGCGAGCATCTCGAACACCATGCCGCCGCCGGCCGCGACGAGGTAGGTCTGCACGCCGCGGATGGCGCTGTCGGGCGGCGCGCCGAGGTAGACCGAGTCGAACTGCTCGCCGACGACGTGAAAGGCGCAGTCTTGCGTGGGGCCCGCGTTGGCGACGTAGAAGCGCAGGAGCTCGCCGCGGCGCGCGCGCAGCGGCTCGTTCTGGTACTGGAACGGGTGCCCGTTGAACGCGAAGTGGTCGGGGAGCGACGAGAGCATCTTGCTGGCGTCGAGGGTCGCGCCGCCGCGCGCGTCGACGCTGACGTAGTACTCGTTCTGGATCAGCACGAACTCGCGCGCCGGGGCGAGCGGCTGCGGCGGGTCGACGACCATGGCGCCGAACATCCCCATGCCGATGTGCATGAGCACCGGCGCCGTGCCGCAGTGATAGAGGAAGACGCCCGCGGTTCGCGGCGAGAACGTGAAGCTCGTCGACTCGCCGGGCGCGATGGAGCGGAAGCCCACCCTGGGGTCGACCTGCGCCGCGTGGAAGTCCATCGAGTGCGCGGCGCTGCCCTCGTTGGTGAGGGTGAACTCCACGGTGTCTCCCTGGCGCACGTGCACGACGGGGCCGGGCACGGTGCCGTCGAAGGTCCACGCGGGCACGACGAGCTCGGGGGTGATGGCGAAGTTCACGTCTCGCACGGTGAAGTGCAGGCGCTTGATCCGCTCGGGCGAGGCCGCGGCCAGCTCCGCGGGGAACCGCTGGTAGACCGCACGGTTCGACGGGTTCGGCATGCGCGCCGCGACGGGGCCGGGCGTGTCGCCGTTGGGGTGGTGCTCCTCGGCGCGCAGCGTCGGGCGCGCGTTGCCCCGCCGCTCGCCGCCGCGGTTGCATGCCCCGACCGCCGACGCGAGCAGCGCCGAGGCGCCTACGACGAGCGAGCGACGATCGAGGACCGTCGTCGAGAGATCCGACAGCTTGACGATGCGAGCCATGATGCTCGTTCGATGCGAAGGGTGCGGCACGCGGCGCACGGTTGGCGGCGCGCGGCGAAGAATGAGGCCATCGCGCAGGCGCTCCTCAGCGGCGCCGGGTGACCGCGAAGGTGACCGAGCCGCCGTCGCACGAGGCGGTCTTCGAGCCCGCGGCGAGCTCCGCGGCGGTGAAGGTCACGCGCCCCCTGCACACGACGTCGCCGCCGCGCACGTTCGAGACCACCGAGTCGTCGTCTTCGAGCACGAAGTCCATGCCGCCCGTGAGCTGCGGCTCGTCGAAGACGCCCATCTCCTGGTTGTAGGTGTCGTCGCAGCGGTTGCCCGCGGGCGTGGTGACGCCGCCCGCGAAGCGCACGAAGGGGTCGGGCAGCGACGGGGCGCAGAGCGGCGCGCCGCCGTGGGGGCACTGGTCCCACGACGTGTCGCAGCGGTCGACGTGGGCCGACACCACGCGCACGGCCCACCGCGCGCCCTGCCACTCGCAGCGGTAGAGCCCGCTGCACTCGTAGCCCTCGGCGCACGAGCCGCAGTCGACGAGGTCGCACGCGGGGCTCGACGCGAGGCCGCACGCGCGCCCCATGCAGAGCTCGCGGCAGTCGTACGGGCGCCCTGCGTCGGGCGCGCCCGCGTCGGCCGCGGGCGGGACCACCTCGCAGTACGGCGCCCCCTCGCCCGTCACGCAGCGCGCGCCCTCGCCGCAGTCCTCGTCGCGGGCGCACATCGGCGACGCGGCGTCGTCGGCGGGCTGCGCGTCGTCGGTCACCGCGGCGTCGCCGGGTCGCGGGTCGGGCGACGCGTCGGCGCGACGTGACACGGGCGGCGTGTTGCCGACGTAGCAGGCGCTGAGCGGGGCGAAGAGCACGATGACGAACGCGGCGGCGAGTGAGCGCATGGGGATCTCCGACGTAGGGGGAGCGGTCTCCTACATCGATCGCAACCGCGAGGCCACGCGGGATCACCGTGAATCGAAGGGCTCTCGCGACTGCGCGGCGACGCGCCGGCGCGCCGCGCGAGGCGCCGACGCCACGCTGCGTCGCCGTCGAGCGCGGGGCGTGAACGCGCTCCGCGGAGCAGACAACCGAGGGGATCGATCGCGCGACCGCGCAGCCGGTCGGCGTTCGGGAGGGCACATGTACAAAGAGCTTCGTACGCACGGCAGCACGCCGGAGGGGTGGACGCGGAACTTTCTGACGGCCGGCGCCAGGCTCCCGATGCTGACCGAGCGCATCCTGCGCTCGGACGCGCGGTGGAAGGAGCTCCGCGCGAGGCTCGCGCCGGGCGCGACGATCCTCGACGCGGGCTCGGGCGTCGGGCAATGGGCTCGCTTCCTCCACGCGAAGGGCTACCGGGCCCAGGGCGTCGACTACTCCGAGGAGATGTGCGCGCTCCTGCGGCGCGAGGCGCCCGAGATCCCGTGGACCGTGGCGGACATCCGCGCGATCCCCGTCGCCGACGCGTCGGTCGACGCGGTGATCTCGTGGGGCGTGATCGAGCACGACGAGGCGGGGCCCGACGCGGCGCTGCGCGAGTTCCACCGCGTCGTGCGGCCCGGAGGGTGGATCTTCGTGACCGTGCCCTTCGACACCTTCGAGCACCGCTACGCCTCGATGGTGTTGACCAACGACCCGGCGCCCGACGGGCAGTTCTTTCAGTACATGTTCAAGACCGGCGACCTCGCCGAGGTCGTGCGCCGCGCGGGCTTCGAAGTCGATCTCGTCACCCCCAGCAACCGCCACCCCGCGGTGCTCACGCCGAAGGTCTACGACCGGCTCCAGCGGGCGCCGCGGATGGTCTACCGCGTCGGCTTCAACCTTCTCTCGGCCTTCGCCCGCATGACCCCCTACGCCGACAACATGGTGCTCGCGGTCGCGCGCAGGCCATGACGTCGCCCTCGACGCGCGGGCCTCACGCTCAGACTCAGGTTTGGCCGTTGACGAGTTTCGCTGCGTGTGAACGCGGCGCGCGAGTTCGTACAGCCCCCTCACCGCGCTACCGCGCGCCCTCACCCCCGCGGAGCGGGGGCAAGGGCTCTGTCGTCTGCGAGCGGTTGGTGTCGCACCGACGCGTCGTGATCGAGAGGTCGCTGCGGCGCGCGTCGCCCTTCGCGGGCAGCGCAGGTGACAGGCACGGAGCTCCGGGGGATCGTCCGGGTTCCTAC
>JBDHVF010000077.1:0-16555 GCA_039809605.1 Polyangiales bacterium
GCGCACAAGACCGACCGCTGCGCGGAGCTCGTCTGCTCGAATTCGTTCAAGTCGATGGACCCCGAGAGCGCGCCCGCGTGCAATTGCAGCGCGCCCGGCGCCGTCGCGAGCTCGCCGCGCGTGGCGCTGCTGGCCGTGGCGATCGCGGCGGCGGGCCTGCGGCGCGGGCGGCGCGGCGCCCGTTCGCGCTATCGTACGAGCGATGACCGCACCCCCCACGCGTGACCCGAACGAAGACCGCGACACCGCGCAGGCCCTCGACGACGTCGAGGAGCTGCTCAAGCGGATTCCTGGTGCTCGCCGACTGGTGACCGAGGTTCAAGATCTCCGCGCGCTGCTGGTCGACCGCCGACCGCCGCGCATCGCGGTGGTGGGCAGGCGCGGCGTGGGCAAGTCGAGCCTTGCGAACGCGCTCCTCGGCGCCGAGATCGCGCCGGTGGGCTCGGTCGAAGACACCACCGCGGCGGCGGGCTGGTACGACGTGCGCGCCGAGGGGCGGGCGCTGCGCTGGCTCGACACGCCGGGGCTGCGCGCGGGCGCCGAGCCGACGCGGCGCGAGGTGGTCGAGCGCGCGCTGCGCGCCGAGCGGCCCGACGTGGTGCTGCTGCTCGTGAAGGCGACGCAGGTCGACGCGGGCATCGACGAGGACCTCGACGAGGTGCGGGCGCTGCTCGCCGCGGTGGCGGTCGATCGCAAGGCCGCGCCGCCCGTGGTGGCGGTGATCACCAAGGTCGACGAGCTCGCGGGCGCGCGCGCCAAGGCGCCGCCCTTCGATGAGGACGCCGCGCGGCGCGAGAACATCGCGTCGGCCGTGACCCTGCTGCGCTCGCACCTCGAGCGCGCGAAGCTCGACGTGCGCGACGTGGTGCCCGTCGCGACGTGGCAGCGCTTCAAGGACGGCGCGCGCGTCACCGACTGGCGCTGGAACCTCGAGACGCTCGGCGCGGCGATCTTCGAGGCGCTCCCCAGGAACGCGCAGGTCGAGGCGGCGCGCGCGCTCGAGCGCGGCCGCTCGATGCGGCGGCGCGTGGCGATGCGCATCGTCGGCACGGCCACGAGCGTCTCGGTGGTGATCGGGGCGACGCCGCTGCCGGTGGCCGACCTCGCGCTGCTGCTCCCGCTCCAGTCGGCGATGCTCACCTCGCTGGTGTACGTGTCGGGCCGCTCGCTCGGCGCGCGCGCCGTGACCGAGTGGCTGGGCGCGCTGGGGCTCAACGTGAGCAGCGCGCTGGGCCTGCGCGAGGCGGTGCGCGCGGTGCTCAAGCTCGTGCCGGGCATCGGCGCGACGCTCTCGGGCGCGGTCGCGGGCACGGGCACGTGGGCCCTCGGCGTCGCGGCGGTGCGGTACTTCATCGACGGGGGTTCCATCGAGGCGTCGCGGGCGGCGTTCGACGACGCGCTGCGCGACGGCGCGCCGCCCGACGAGGGCCCCGGTGGCGCCGATGGTCGATCGGGCTGAGGTCGTTCGAGGCGTGCTCTCGGCGCTCGACGCGTGCGAGCGCCTCTGCCCGCCCGCGCGCTCGCCCGACGTGGCCGTGCGCGTCACCGTGCTGCGAGACCTGTTCGCGCGGGGCCCTGCCGCGCGCGTCGCGGCCGTGGGCCGTCGCGGCGCGGGCAAGAGCTCGCTGCTCAACGCGCTGGCCGGCGCTCCCCTCGCGGGCGTCGGCGACGTGGCCGACGCCACGCTCGCGCCGAGGGTCGCGCGCGTCGAGACCGCGCAGGGCGCGCTCCTCTGGCTCGACACGCCGGGCCTGCGCGCGGGCGGCCGCGAGGGGCGCCTCGACGCGGTCTCGACGGCTGCGCGGGCGTTCGAACCCACCGCCCTGCTCGTGCTGTGCGCCTCGACCGAGGTCGACGCGGGCATCGACGAGGACCTCGACGACGTCGCCGCGATCACGCGCGCCCTCGCCCGCCCGGCGCCGATCATCGCCGCGTCGACGCGGGTCGACGAGCTGGCGCCGCCCGACGTCGCGGAGCCTCCCTTCGACGACGCGGAGAAGCGGGCGAACGTCGCGCGGTCGGTCTCGACGCTGCACCGTCACATGCTGCGCAGAGGGCTCGCGCCGCGGGTGGCGCTCCCGGTCTGCGCGTTCGTCTCGTGGCGCGAGGGGGCGCTCGTCGGCGACGCCCGGTGGAACCTCGCTCCCCTCGCCCGCGCGCTCGACGCGACGCGCCCCGACGACGTGGGGCGAGACCTCGCGGAGCTGCTCCGCGGGCTGTGCGGCGCGCTCGTCGACCGCGTGGCCGACGACGCCGCGAGCCTGTCGATGGAGGCGCCTGCGCCTCGTCGCGGCGAGCTCCTCGCGTCGCTGCACGAGTCGCTGGTGCGCTGCCTCGACGAGCTGCTCGCAGCCTTCTCGGGGCGGCGCGTCGCGAGCCTGCGCGACACGCTCGGCCGCGCCGTGACGCCCGGCCCGATCACCGAGGTGCTGCGGGGCGCGCTCGACGGCCTGGGCGCGCGTCGCGCGGGGGCGGCGCTCGCGTCGAGCAGGGTGCGCGCGCTCGGCCGCGCCGTGCTCGCGCTCGAGTCGCTGCGCCCGTCGGCCGAGGTGATCGACGCGGCGACGGCGTCACCCGTCGCGTGACAGGTCGATGACCCACGGCGCGGGCTCGATCGACGCCACGACGAGGCTCGCGAGCGGCGCCCACGACGCGCACTCGTCGAGAACGCGCGCGTCAGACGAGACCGCGAGCGGGCGCCCCGCGAGGGCCGCGTCGGCGTCGTGCACGAGCGCCACCTCGCCGGGCACGCCGAGCGCGTCGTGCCACGCGCGCAATCGAGAGGCGAGCGCGCCCGAGTGCGACACCGGCGCGTCGACCCACCAGCGGCAGCGCGCGATCGAGAGCTCGCGCACCACGACCGCGAGCAGGTCGAGCGCGCGGTCGGTCTCGGGCAGCATGCGGTAGCTCCCGCGCAGGCCCGCGAGGTCGCGCAGCGCGCCGTCGAGGCCCACGAACAGCGGGCCGCCCGAGAGCGCGACCTCGAGCGTGACCACGAGGTTGAGCGCGTCGATCGAGAGCTCGGCGCCCGCGAGCGACGACGCGTCGACGCATCGTGCGCGCCGCGACGCGCAGACGCGCTCGCCGGCCACGCCCCGCTGCAACGCGAGGCGCGCGCGGGCGTCGAGCGCGTGGCGGTCGCCCACGAGCGCGAGGCTCGGCGCGAGGGGGTACGCGCGGTCGAGCATCCACGCGAGGTCGCGCGCGGCCTCTCGCAGACGTCGGAGGCCGTCGCCGTCGAAGCGGCGCGGGTCGTCGGGGTCGGCTCCGCGGGGCGTCACGCGCCCGTGGATAGCACCGCCGCCACGCGCCTTCGAGCGCGCGGGGGTGCGACGAGCCTCTCGCCGTATCGCCTACGGCGCGGCGTCGTAGGCGCAGCGGACGCCGAGGTCGTAGTCGTGGAAGGCCGGGTGCTCGCCCTCGCGCCACGTCGCGCGGAGCCTGTCGGGCTGGTCGTTGTTCCACCCGCCGCCGCGGGTGACGCGGGCCGAGCCCTCGTCGGGTCCCTTCGGGTCGCGCGCGACGCCGGGCGGGTACGAGGGCGCGTACCAGTCCGCGGTCCACTCCCAGACGTTGCCGGCCATGTCGAGCGCGCCGAAGGGCGAGGCGCCCGCGGGTCGCGTGCCCACGGGCGACGGGCCCACGCCCTGACACGACTGCGACGCGCCCGCGGGCGTCCAGTCGGCGCGGTCGCAGTCCGCGGGGGGGGCGTTGCCCCAGGGGAACCTCCTCCCGTCGGTGCCGCGCGCGGCGAACTCCCACTCGGCCTCGGTGGGGAGCCTGCCGCCCGCGTAGCGGCAGTACGAGAACGCCTGCTGCCAGTCGACGCCCGACACGGGCGCCGCGCCCTGCGTCTCGGTGGCGCTCGCGGGCGTGCACGCGCCCGCGGTCACGCACGCGGTGTACGCGTCGATGGTCACCTCGGTGCGGTCGACGCAGTACGCGCGCAGCGTCACCTGCCGCGACGGGTGCTCGTCGGGCGCGCCCTCTCCCTCGGGCGAGCCCATCACGAACGAGCCGCCCGGCACGTACACCGCGCCGTCGGGGCAGCGTGATGACGTCGCGGCCGACGCGTCGGCGCCCGCGCCCGCGTCGCGCGCGCGGCGCGCGCCAGCGGAGGCCCGCGGGCTCGCTCGTGACCACGCGCCCGCGGCGGGGCGCGCCGCTGGAGAACAGCCCGCACGCCGAGGCGAGCACGACGGATGCGGCGATGAGGGCGGTGCGAGCGCGGGGGGTCACGGCCGCCGCGAGTCTACATGACCCGCGGCGCGTGAGGGCGTTCGTGCGTCAGCGCAGGAGGCCGTAGCCGAGGATGCGCGAGGCGAAGCGCGTGGCGTCGACGAGGCCGACGTAGTTGCGGAAGCGGATCTGCGCCTCGGTCTGCCTGCGGGCGTCGGTCGGGTGCGCGGGCACGGGCTGGTGGGTGGCGGGGTCGATGACGACGCGCACGCTGCCGTCGGCGTCGTAGACGGGGTGCAGCGCGGCGTCGACCTCGACCTGGTAGGTGTCGACGAGCAGGTCGTTGGCGTGCGCGATCATGCGCGAGGCGATGCCGCGGTCGATGGTCTTGCCGTCGACCATGTCGGGGCCGTAGCGCCGGGCCACGTAGACGATGCCCGACTCGGGGTTGCGGAAGCGGATGCGGTCGGCCTCGGGCACGTCGACCTGCTCGGCGCCGCCCTCGGTCCAGATGCGCGAGGCGTGGACCGTCGAGAGGTCGGAGTTGAGCGACGAGAAGAGCATCGAGTAGATGACCGTCGGGAGCTGCTGGCGGTACCCGATGTTGGGGAAGAGCAGCCGCGAGCCCGAGGGGCGCGTGGGCATGCCCGTGGGGTTGTTGCGCGAGGGCGCCGTCCAGAGGGGCAGCACCGAGGGGGAGAGCTCGGGCAGGCCGCCGGTGCCGCCGCCCGAGACCGTGGGCACGTGGGGGGCGACGGTGTCCCAGTCCTCGGCGAGCACGCCTCCGAGCAGGCGGTTGAACGCCATGGGCATGTCGGTGCCGAAGTTCACCTGGAACTCGCGGCCGTCGAGGTAGAGGCTGCGCGTGATGCTCGAGAAGGTCGGGCGCGTGTCGGTGAGCATGATGGCCGCGATGGGCTTCTCGGGGTACGAGCCCGCGCGGCGCATGTACGCGTGGTAGGCCCACGAGCCGCCGACGTTGTTGTCGAACTCCTCGCCGATGAAGCGCCCGTCGACCACGCCGATGGTGAACTGCGGCATGGGGCTGTCGGCGTTGTCGTCGGGCACGTCGAAGAGGGTGCGCGTGCCCGGCAGGGGGTCGGGGCGCACGTCGTAGTCGCCCACCTCGGGGCGCAGCATCACGCCCGCGAAGAAGTCGAAGATCACCGTGCCCGCGACGAGGTAGGGCCGCAGCCAGTTGTCGTCGCGCTTGAGCTTCGCGTAGAGCCCGTCGCTGAAGACCGAGCTGTAGTACGCGGTGTCGCGCGCGACGGTCCAGTGGTAGCCGCGGATCGTGCGGAAGACGTTGCGCGCGAGGTACGCGGGGATGTTGAAGCCCGTGAACTCGCGGTTGCCCCTGCGGAAGTAGAGCGCGGGGTACGTGAGCTCGTACTTCTTCACCATGCTCTGCGCGACCTCGTAGAGGTCGGCGCCCTGGTCGAAGTAGTTGATGTGGGGATAGCCCGTGCCGATGTCCCACGCCACGCGGTAGCCCCAGCGCAGCGCGTGGGCGCCGGTGCGCGCGCCGTCGCGGGTGCGCCACATGGGCGCGTCGCGGTCCGAGGTCGACGCGGTGGGCCCGGTCTCGAAGTCGACCATCGCGGCGTGGTCGCGCGGCGCGAGCCCGCAGAGCTGGCCGTTGACTACGCGCCAGCGGTAGCGCTCCTTCTCGGCGTCGGTGGCCGGGCGGCAGCGCGCGGGGTCGAAGATGTTCATCTGCCGCGCGAGCTCGGTGTAGTGGATCGGGAGCACGCCCTGCTCCTCGAGCACCGGGTCGCGGTAGTTGATCTGGTCGAGCTCGCTGAGCTGCGTGCGCAGGCGCGCCGAGTAGCGGTCCTGCTGCTCGGCGGGCTGTCCCCCGCGGGCCGGGTCGAGCTCCATCGTCTCGAGCACGCGGCCGTAGAGGATGCCCATCGCGTAGTGGTCGTAGGAGCCGATGCCGACGGTCTCGTCGAAGCGCTCCCACTGGTACTCCATGACGGAGGTGTTGCCGAAGTAGTTGATGCCCGCGTGGGGGTTGTCGCTGTCGGCGACGCCGAGCTCCTCGTCGGAGTAGTCGTCGAGGTAGCGCGGCCCCATGCAGTTGTCGTTGTTGCGGGAGTCGGGCATCCGCGGGTCGGTGCCGCGATTGCGGATGTTGCTGCAGTCGGTGGCGCTGCAGGTGGGCGTGCAGGTGCGCATCGCGGTCGGGTCGCCGTTGCGCGTGCGGAGCTGCCAGTACTGCGGGTTGTAGTTCATCGAGTCGTAGCTCGACACGGGCAGGTGGTAGAGCCCGAGCGAGTGGCCGATCTCGTGGAGGGCGATGCCCTTGTAGGCCTCCTGACGGAGGTCCTGCATGATGCGCTCGGCGCGCGCCTCGGGCGTGAGCGCGGCGTACTTGCGGCGGAACCAACGGGCCACGCCCTGCAGGTCCTCGCTGCCCACGAAGGGCGGCGCGCCCGCGTCCTGGAAGCAGAACCCGCGGCGCTCGAGGCGCGCCATGAGCTCGTTGCGCGCGCCCTCGGCGAGCTCGGGGTCCATGCGGCGCAGCGGCGACGCCTGGTCGAGCAGCTCCTGGGTGCGGCGCGCGTTGGGGTCGAAGCCCAGGTTCGCCAGCCAGTGCGAGTCGACCATGTCGGCCTCGATCTGGGTGTTTCGCAGCTGCGACGCCAGCGCCTCGAAGCGCTGCGCGGTCTGCGTCGACGACGGGGCCACGGGCTCGCTGCGGTCCTCGACCATGCGCGTGTGCAGCTCGGCGCCGCGCACCGCCGTCGACACGAGCGACGGGCGCAGGCCCGCCGCCGCCGCCGCGTGGCGGCCGTCGATCGCGTCGGCGCGCGCGGCGAGGTCGTCGTCGCTGAAGGTCTGCCGCGGCAGCGACGCGGGGTTGCGCAGGGTGCGCGAGAAGCGGTCGACCGCCGCGCCCGCGACGTAGTCCGACACGCTGAGCTCGCCGTTCGCCATGAGGATGTAGTCGCGCTGCTGCGCGGCGGCGTAGTCGACCGAGCGGCCCATGTTGAAGCCGCCGTTGCACACGATCTCGCCCGTGAGCGGGTCGTAGCCCCAGTGGGCGATGCCGCCGAAGGGCGCGCGCGAGTTGCCCGGCCAGTACGTGATGTGGTGAAAGCGCAGGTCGCCGAGGCGCGCGCGGTAGCCCGCCTCGCGGCACGCCCGCGGGTTGTCCGTGGGCATCACGGGGTTGTGGCAGAGCACCACCGCGGGGCCGTTCGACTCCTTGGGCCTGGGCGCGAGCCACGCGCCGTCGACCTGGGGGACGCTCTGGGCGTCGAAGAACTGGCTGTGGCACGCGTCGCGCGCGCCGCCCGTGCGGCGGCACTCGACCTCGCGCGCGTTCGCGACGGCCGACATGATCGCCGCGTTCCACGAGTCGATGATGTCCTCCGAGGGGCCGCGCGCCACGGCGCTCGAGGGGTCTTGCGCCGTCGGAAGGCGCGTGGTCTCGGTGCCGTCGGCGTTGCGAACCGTCACGTGGTTCTGCATCTCCGGCGGCATCTCCTGGTTGGTGTAGTACGCGATCGTGCGCACCTGCCGCTCGCGGTAGGGCAGCGTGCAGCGGCCCATCACGGTGTCACACTGCGAGCCCGGGTGCGCGACGGGGCACTGGTCGGCGGTGCCGTTGCCGTCGCGGTCTTCGTTCGAAGTGCACTGCACCGCGGGGGCGACGTGCGACTGCATCCACAGGTTGTGGATCATCGCGAAGCGGTGGTAGTTGCGGTCGTTGATGCCGTAGCCGGGGTCGAAGCCGTTGCGCTCGGCGCGGGGGCCGCCCACGAGGTCGAAGGGCTGCTGCGTGAGCTCGAGCGGTTCGAAGTCGCGGTCCTCGACGCGGCGGAACGACGTGCGGATGGTCGCCTCCTGCGGGTTGCAGGAGTAGATCGGGCCCTGGGCGAAGAAGTTGGCGATGAGGCAGGTCGGGATGGGCTCGTCGAAGAGGTCGCTCATCTCGGGCTGCACGAGCCACTTCGAGGTCACGTCGAAGTAGCCGCCGGGGTGGCGCGACGCGCGCAGCGCGGCGTCGGTCTCGGTGGCGTCGACGCAGTTGCCGTTGGCGTCGCGCACCTTGCCGGGCTCGATCTCGCAGAAGTTGTTGGCGTTCGGCGACCGGGGGTTGGTCTCGTCGAAGGCCACGGGCGAGAACGACAGCCCGCCGAAGAGGGCGCCGTAGAACATGAACGACCAGTCGGGGTTGTCGACGAGGTTGCGCGACCAGTCGACGCGGATGTAGTCCCGGTCGTACCAGCGCCGGTCGGTGGTGTTCTCGCTCACCACGTTGAGGGCCTCGCCCGTGGTGGGGTTGTACTCGTTGCGGATGTCGAACTGCGACTCGATGCGGTACGCCGCGACGATGAGCCCGCTCTGCGTGCGCGTCGGCTGGCGCCCGTGGCCGTCGGAGCCCGTCACGTACTCGTAGCTCTTGCGCGCGATCAGGACGTTCTCCTGGATCTCCCAGTGCACGCGGTCGACGTCGTCGTAGGTGCCGACGGGCATCATGGTCTGGTCGGCCGGGGCGTCGACGACGAAGTTCTCCATGTAGAACTCCGGGTCGTCGCGGGCATCGGTGTAGTCGTGGCCGACGAGCCACTCCTTGCGGATGCGCCCCTCCTGCGTGCGGTTGATGGGGGAGCGCTCCTCGGCGCAGTTGGCCGACCCGAGGGTCAGGGCCGTGAGCGCGAGGAGCGAGAGCTGCCGCCACGAGCGTGGGCGGGCGCCGTCACGAGACGGTTTCGATGACATCGAGCGGTTACCTCCGACGATAGACCAGTGCGCCGCGTCGCCCCCGGGCACTTCACGCACGTGGGCGTCGAGGCGGCGACGCTACTACGGTCCTCGGGGGGCGGGAACGGGGGGCGCGACGCGACGAAAGTGGTCCCGTTCGTGCTCGGGTGGCAGAGCGATCGGAGGACAGGGAGTGCTACCCAATGACCGCTGACCATGATGGAACGCTTCGCAGAGTCGAGAATCATGGCGCGTGGGAGGGCGCGAGCGTGCTTGTCGCGGAGGACGACCCGGAGCTTCGGGCGCTGATCGCGGCGCTGCTCGCGCGCGACGGGTTCGTGGTGAGCGAGGCGCGCGACGGGCGTGAGCTGATGGAGATCGTGCGGGCGGCGGCGCGCGAGGAGGGGGCCGCGCCGAGCCTCATCGTCTCCGACGTGCGCATGCCCGGCGCGACGGGCCTCGAGGCGCTCGCCGAGCTCCGGGAGCTGCTCGTCGGCACGGCCATCATCGTGGTCACGGCCTTCAGCGACGTCGCGACGCGCGTCGCCGCGCGCCGGCTGGGCGCCGTCGACGTGCTGAGCAAGCCCTTCGACCTCGAGGAGCTCCGGGCCTCGGCGCGCTGCGCGGTCGAGCGGCGGGCCGGGCAGGTCGGGCCGTGAGGCTCACGCGCAGGTTCGTGCTGGCGATCATCGCGACGCTGGCGACGATCACCGCGGTGAACTCATACCTGCGCTACCAGCTCGCGACCAGCCGCTTCGCGGCGCGCGCCGAGCGCGAGCACGCGTTCGTCGGACGCACGCTCGCGGCGGCCTACGCGGCGCTCCGCGAGCGCGACGGGGATGCGCGAGCGCGCGAGATCATGCGGCTCGCCGACTCGGCCTACCCCTCGATCCGCGTGCGCGTCGTGAGGCTCTCGCCCGACGCCCCGCCCGACGAGCGGCCCAGCGAGCGGCGCGTCGGCCTGCTCGACCTGGTGACGCGCGGCCGCCCGCTCCGCCTCGCGGAGCCCGGACGCTTCGTGTCGTGGTTTCCGATCGCGAGCCCGCCGGGACCGCCGCTCGCCGTCGAGGTCTCCGAGCCCCTCTCCACGCTCCGTGACTTCGCGCACGATCAGGCCGTCCGCAACGTGCTGGTCGGCCTGGTGATGATCCTGCTCGGCTCGCTGTGCGTCGCGATGCTCGGGGTGCGCTTCGTCGGCGCACCGCTCTCACTGCTGGTGGAGAAGGCGCGGCGCGTGGGCGCGGGCGACCTCTCTGGCCCCCTGACGCTGCGTCAGGCCGACGAGATCGGAGACCTCGCGCGCGAGATGAACGTGATGGCCGAGCGCCTCGCGACGTCTCGGGCTGCGTTCGAGTCCGAGGCCGCGATGCGCGTGCAGGCCGTGGAGCAGCTGCGCCACGCGGACCGGCTGCGCACGGTCGGCCAGCTCGCCGCGGGCATCGCGCACGAGCTCGGCACCCCGCTCGCGATCGTGCGCGGCCACGCGCAGCTCGTCGCCGCGGGCACGTCGCCGCTGCGCGAGGCCGACGTGGCGCGCCTCACCATGGCGCAGTGCGATCGCATGAGCGCGCTCGTGCGGCAGCTCCTCGACTTCTCGCGGCAGGGCCGCGCGGTGAAGGCGCCCGAGAGCCTCGGCGCCCTGGCCGAGCGCGCGGTCGAGATGCTCCACCCCTTCGCGCGCTCGCGCGGGGTCGCGCTCCGATGGCGGCCCTCCGCGGGCGACGTGCCGGTGGAGGTCGACGCGTCGCAGATCGTGCAGGTGGCGACCAACCTCGTCGTCAACGCGGTGCAGGCTTCGACGAGCGGCGCCGAGGTCACCGTGGGTGTCGACGTCGCGCGGGCGACGCCGCCGCCCGACGTGGGCGGGCCCGAGGGCGACTACGGCCGGCTCGAGGTGCGCGACCGGGGCGCGGGCATCGCGGCGACGGACCTCTCTCGAATCTTCGAGCCGTTCTTCACCACGAAGCCCGTCGGCGAGGGCACCGGGCTCGGGCTCTCGGTCGCCTACGCGATCGCGCGCGAGCACGAGGGGTGGATCGAGGCGCGCAGCGCGCCCGGCGAGGGCAGCAGCTTCAGCGTCTTCCTGCCGCTGCGCGGGGGCGACCAGCGCTCGCTGGCCTTCGCCTTGCGTCACGTCGAGGCATGACACGCTTCCAACGCATCCTCGTGGCGACCGACTTCAGCCCCACCTCCGGTCATGCCGTGGAGCTCGCGGCGGGGCTCGCGAAGCAGTACGGCGCCTCGCTCACGCTGCTGCACGTCGTCGAGATCCCCGCGCCCGCGTACAGCGGCTGGTTCACGCCCGTCGACCTGCTCACGCCCATGCGCGACGCGGCAGAGAAGGCGCTGGCCGACGCGCTCGCGGAGCTCCGCAAGCAGGTGCCCGCCGCGACCTCGTCGCTCCGCATGGGCATCGCCGCCGACGAGGTCATCGGCGAGGTCCGCGACGGGCGCTACGACCTCGTCGTGATCGGCACGCACGGCCGGCGCGGCCTGCGCCACCTGCTGCTCGGGAGCGTCGCGGAGCGCGTCGTGCGCACGTGCCCCGTGCCGGTGCTCACGGTCCGCGGCGAGGCGTGACGTCACGGTCGCTCAGGGCGCTTCGCTCTCGCGTCCCCGGTCGCGCAGGCCGCCGCGCTCCATCACGTAGACGAGCACCAGCCCGAGCTCGCAGAAGAGAATGACGAGCAGCCACGGGTCGACGTCGAGCGCGCGCGCCGCGCTCACCGAGCCGAGCCGCCCGACGCGGGCGACGGGCGGAAAGAAGCGCGGGTACGCCCAGCCGAAGAGCACCGCGCCGGCGTAGAGCCCGAGGCCGCCGGGGAGCAGGTAGTCGAGGCGCCCCTCGCCCGCGCCCGCGGCGACGGTGCCGGGGCAGAACCCCGTGAGCGCCATGCCGACGCCGGTGAGCACGCCGCCCGCGAGGTTGCCGAGCGCGTACGTCTGCGCGACCGGCACCGCGTCAGCGAGGCCGAGGGCGACGAGCGTCTGCACGCCCACCATCGCCACCATCAGCGCCGTGAAGAGGAACTTCACCACCGTGAGGTCGACGAGGCGGAAGACGTTGACGATGGTCTCGTAGCGCCCGAGGCGGCCCTTCTGGAGCGCCCATCCGAACGCGAAGCCGAGGAGGAGCGGTGCGACGGCGGCGCTCATCGCGGCGTGGACCTCTTGTTGTAGAGCCAGCGCGCGAGGGGGATGCCGCCGGCGAACATCCCGGCCATGAAGAGGAACGCGCCCGGCGCGAGCGCGGCGCCGCCCGAGACCGCGAGGCCCGCGGTGCAGCCTCCCGCGAGGCCCGCGGCGAACTCGAGGAGGGCCGTGCCCACGAAGACCACCGCCCACCGCATCGCGACGCTCGGCCCGAAGACCTCGCGCCACTGCGCGTCGGGCATCACGCGCAGCTTGAACTGGCGGCCCGCGAGCGCCGACGCGAGCGCGCCGAGGAACATCCCCACGGCGAGCCAGACCTCCCAGGTGACGCCCGTCTCGACGACGTGCGCCCAGTAGATCGATCGCGGCGCGAGCGCGCGCCCGGCGTAGCCCGAGAGCGCCACGTAGGCGCCCGAGCCGCTCACGCGCCGCCCGAACACCGCCATCGAGACGGCCGTGGTCACGCCGAGCAGCGCGCCCGCGAGGTAGGGGCTCCACGCTTCGCGCGCGAGCAGCGAGCGGTGGCTCATGACGAGGCTCCTTTCGAGCGCCGCTCGTTGCGGGCGGCGTACGCGACGCCCGACGCCCCGACGAGCGCGATGAGCGCGGTGAGCACGACGTTGCCCTTGCGCACGCGCGTCGGCTGCGGGGTTGGTGGACGCGCGGTCGCGGACGCGCGCGTCGCGAGCCCGAGGTAGCGTTGCGCGAGGCGAGCGGCGTCGCGGCCGTGGCATCCGCCGCATCGGGCGCCCGGGTCGGCGAGCGGAGAGCTCACGCCCGCGTGCGCGGCGGCCTCGTCTGCCGCGCGGGGATTCCCTCCGTGGCACTGCGCGCAGAGGTCTGCGAACGCGTGGTCGACGTGCCAGGGCAGCGGGCCGGCGACCACGGGGCGCGCCCCGCGCAGCTCGTGGCACGTGAGGCACTCGGAGACCGCGGACCCGCACTGCTGCGCGCGCGCGGGCGTCGCGAGCGAGAGGGCGAGCGTGGCGATGAGGAGCCCGGATCGCACGCGCGGAGAGCAGCAAGGACCGAGCCCGGTGCGGGGTGGCACCCGGCGCTGGCACGTGCCAGCGAGAGGGCCCTGGCACGAGCGGGCGGTCGCGCGCTCCGATCGATGGTGATGCTGCGAATCGCGGGCGTTCGCGGCGTTTCGTGCGCTGGCATCGCGACTGCAATCCATCGGTGCGTGACGCGAACGAAGCGGCGAAGGCCGCGGCGTCACCAACCACACGGGATCGAAGGAGAGACACGATGAACCACGACAGCAGCTCGAACACGCCGGGGCACTCGCAGAAGGTTCAGCAGCAGGCGCACGCGGCGCTCGACGAGATGGAGCGCGTGGGGGCCCGCTCGCGCCTCACGATCCGCGCGGGCATCAAGGCCGGCGCCGCGGCGATCCGCACGGCCGTCTGCTACGGCTGCGTGCCGACCGAGCCGTGACTCGCGACCGCGAGGGGGCCTCCGCGTGACGGTGCCGTCGCGCGGGGCCCCCCTCCGCTCCCACCGCCATCGCCGCCGCACGAGACACGCACGCCGGAGAGCTTCGCCCATGAACCCTCACGAGACCCGCCCCCGCTACGCCGTCTGGGAGATCACGCTCAAGTGCAACCTCGCGTGCCGCCACTGCGGCTCTCGCGCGGGCGACAAGCGCGACGACGAGCTCTCGACCGAGGAGGCCCTCGACCTCGTGCGCCAGATGAAGGACCTCGGCGTGATCGAGGTGACCCTCATCGGCGGCGAGGCCTTTCTCCGCAAGGACTGGCTCGAGATCGCCGCGGAGGTCACCCGCGTCGGGATGCGCTGCACGATGCAGACGGGCGGCCTCGGCGTGACCGACGTGATGGCCCGGCGCATGCGCGAGGCCGGCATCGACAGCGTGGGCGTCTCGCTCGACGGGCTCGAGGCCACGCACGACTGGATCCGCGGCAAGGAGGGGTCGTACCGCTGGGCCTTCGAGGCCATCGCGTGCCTGCGGCGCGCGGGGCTGCGCGTCACGGCCAACACGCAGATCAACCGCCGCTCGATCCGCGAGCTGCCGATGCTCTACGTGGCCCTGCGCGACGCGGGCGTGACCGCGTGGCAGATCCAGACGACCGTGCCCATGGGCAACGCCGCCGAGGAGGTGGCGCTGCTTCTTCAGCCCGCGGAGTTCGTCGACGTGTTCCCGGTGCTCTCGCTGCTCGCGGCGCGCGGCGAGGAGGAGGGCGTCGCGATCACCGTGGGCAACAACCTCGGCTACTACGGCCCCTACGAGCGCTCGCTGCGCGGCGGCCGCGGGTTCATCTTCGGCGGCTGCTCCGCGGGCATGGACGCCCTCGGCATCGAGGCGAACGGCGCGATCAAGGGCTGCCCGTCGCTCCCGTCGGGGCCCTACACGGGCGGCAACGTGCGCGAGCGGAGCCTGCGCGACATCGTCGAGCGCGCGCCCGAGCTGCGCTTCAACGCGGCGGCCGACACGCCGCAGGGCACCGACCACCTCTGGGGCTTCTGCCAGGGCTGCGAGTTCGCCTCGGCGTGCCGCGGGGGGTGCTCGTGGGCGGCGCACGTCTTCTTCAACCGCCGCGGCAACAACCCCTACTGCCACCACCGCGCCCTCGTGCGCGCCGCCGAGGGCAAGCGCGAGCGCGTGCACCTCAAGCTCGCCTCGCTCGTGAAGCGCCCCTTCGACTTCGGCACCTTCGGGCTCCGCGAGGAGGACCTCGACGCCCCGTGGCCCGACGGCGACCCGCTGCACTTCACCCTCGACGACGTGACCTGGCCCGCCGCGTGGATCGAGGAGGTCCCCGACCTCCCGCAGCTCCTCGCGCAGGAGCGCGACGACACCATCGCGTTCTACCGCGAGCGCTACGCCGCGCGACGCGCCGGCGCGACCGCGTGAGGTACGCTGCGCCCGCCGCCATGAGCACCGAAGCCCTGCTGCAAGGCCCCATCGCCGACGACGCGCGCGACGCGCTGCGCGCGATCGTCACGTCCCTCCGCGACGCGCCCGCGGACTCGCTGGGCGACGCCACGCTGCTCCACGCGCTGGGCCCGTGCCTGCTGCTCGCGGCGACGCGCGAGGCCTTCCCCGGCGAGGGCCTCACAGAGCGCGCCTTCGCGCTGCTCGACGCGTGCGTCGCGCGGGCGTCGGAGGGCGACCTGACCGCCTCGCTGCACGACGGGGTCGCGGGCCTCGCGTGGGTCATGGAGCTGCTCCGCGAGGGCGGCGACGACCCGAACGTCGAGGTCGACGAGGCCCTCGTCGCGGCCCTCTCCGAGAGCCCGTGGCAGGGCGACTTCGACGTGATGCACGGCCTCGCGGGCACGGCGATCTACGCGATGGAGCGTGGGAGCCAGGGCGACGGGGTCGCGATGCTCGCGCACATCGTCGATCGCCTCGCCGAGCTCTCGACCCCGACGCCCGAGGGGCGCCTGTGGCTCACCACGCGGGCGATGGTGCCGTCGTTCCGCGCGGGGGCGCGGTTTCCGCAGGTCGACTGCGGCGTGCTGCACGGGCAGCCGGGCGTGCTCTACGCGCTCGCGGGCGCGGTCGCGTGGGGCGTCGAGCGCGCGAGTCCCCTGCTCGACGAGGGCGTGGCGGCGTTTCTCACGCTGGGCGCGCAGCCCGGAGAGGTGCGCTTCCCCGCGCGCTTCACGCTCGCAGACGGACCGCGCGCGACGGACCGCAACGCGTGGTGCTACGGCGACCTGGGCGTCGCCACGGCGCTGCTCCAGATCGCGCGCGTCGCCGAGAGCGAGGCGTGGGAGCGCTTCGCCCTGGAGCTCGCCCGCCGCGCGGCGTCGAGGCTCCCGCCGCACGAGACCGTGCGCGACGCGCCGCTCTGCCACGGCGCGACGGGCATCGCCCACCAGCACCACGCGCTCTACCGCATGACGGGCGAAGACCTCTTTCGCGACGCGGCCCGCGCGTGGTTCGCCGAGGCACTCTCGATGCGCCGCGAGGCGGCGGCCTACGGGCCGTTTCGCACCTGGCGCACGCAACCGCCGCCCGATCGATGGGAGAACGATCCGGGCCTTCTCGAAGGGAACGCGGGCATCGGCCTCGCCCTCGCCGACGCGCTGGGCATCACCACCCTGCCGTGGGATCGCCCCCTCGCGCTCTCGCTCCGCACGCCCTGACGCGACGCGATCAGAACGGGATGTCGTCGTCGACGCCTTCGAAGCGCTCGAGCGGCGCGTCGAAGCAGCGAGCGCGGAGCACGCCGTTGCCGTCGACCAGGTATCCCGTCGCGACGATCTCGCACAGCGGCTCGTAGGGGCTGCGCGCCTCGTCGATGCGACGCGGGGCTCCCCCGACGTGGAGCGCCACGCCGGCGCGGGCGGCCGTGCGCCACGCGGCGTCGGCCGCGAGCAGGTCGCGCCGGTGGGGGTAGTCGGCCTCGCGCGAGGAGCGCCGCGCGGCCTCCGCGTCGATCGCCGCGAGCGCCTCGGGCGGGAGCGCTACGTGGAGCGCCTCGCGCGCGTCGCGCACCGGCGGGGGGAGCGCGCCGTCGCGCACCGGCGGGTT
>JBDHVF010000078.1:0-16324 GCA_039809605.1 Polyangiales bacterium
GGTTCTCGCCGACGACACCGCGCCGGCCGACGCTGCCGTCGCGCGCGCTCGCACGACGCAGCGCACGCCGCGCCCGCCCGCGCGACGGCACGACGCGCCGCCCCCGACCGCGGGTGAGATCATGCAGCAGCAGTGACGCGACCGCGTCGCCACCGTCATCCCCCTCACGGAGCGTTCCATTCCCTCTGCCATGACGTCACGAACTCTCGCCTCGCTCGCCCTGCTCGGCGCGGCCATCGCGTCGTGCTCGATCGTGAACCACATCGACGCGTGCGAGCGCCTCGACGAGGGCGACGTGCAGGTCAACCAGCTCCCCGCCGACGACCAGTACCTCACGGGCGGCGGCCAGGGCGCCGTCACCCTCGCGAGCGGCCACGTCGCCGTCGTGTGGAACTCCGACCGCGTGCGCACGGGCACCAACGCGGGCATGGTGGCGCCCAACGCGGGCACGGTGCGCGCGGGGCTTCTCCAGCCCGACGGCCGTGTGGTGACGCCGTGTCGCGAGCGCAACGGCGAGGTGCAGGTGAGCACCGAGGCCGACCAGCGCACGAAGCACCCCGTGATCGCGACGGGCACGGCGCCGGGCAGCCCGGTGTACGTCGCGTGGGCGCAGGGCCCGCTCGACGGCCCCACGCGGGTGTACGTGCGCGTGCTCAACCCGCAGCTCTGCGGGCTCATCACGGGCTTCACCTCGCTCTTCGAAGTCTCCGAGGACCGCGACGCCGTGGGGGGCGTCGACTCCGGGGCCTTCAAGCCGACGGTGGCGGTGTCGCCCGACGGCACGCGCGCGCTGGTGGCGTACGCGGTCCAGAGGCCCACGGCGATCGGTTACTCGATCAAGTACCGGCCCGTGACGGTGAGCATGGCGACGAGCGTGAGCGGGCGGCTCGAGCCCAACCCCGTCGACGGCCGCGACGCGCCGGGGCTGCTCGCCGACGTGGGCCCCTACGGCGTGCCGCGCATGGCGGCGCTCGACGACGGCTTCGTGATCGTGTGGCCCGACTTCTCCGAGGGCCGCTGGGTCGCGCGCTGGCGCTTCATGGACCGCCTCGGCGCGCCCGGCGACGTGCGCACCACCGAGCTCGGCGGCGAGGCCGACGGGCACACGCCGCCGAACCTCGCGCTCGCCCTCGACGGCGCCGACCTCGTGCTCGCGTGGGACCGCGTGCGCACCCGCGCGCCCCTCACGCGCGAGGTCGTGTTCCAACGCCTCTCGCGCGAGCTCGCGCCGCGCGGCGCGGCGGTGATCGTCAACGACGCGCCGGGCAACCACAACCTCCCCTCGGTGGCGGTGCTGCCTCGCGGCGCCGTGGCCGTCTCGTGGGACGACGACTCGCACGGCAGCGCCTCGACCGAGGTGCGCGCGCGCGTGTTCGACCGCGCGGGGGCGCCCCTCTTCACGGGCGCCGCGTGCGACACGAGCTCGTTCCGCGTCTCGACCCTGGCGCCCGACCGCCGCACCACGGGGGCGCTCGCGGTCTCGGGTGGCCGCCTCGTCGCGCTCTACAGCGACTTCTCCGAGACGGCGCCCGACACCTTCGGGCTCGCGGTGCGCGCCCGCGCGCTCCCCGTCGCCGACCTCGCGCCCGCGCTGCGGTAGCGCTCCCTCACAGACTGTTCGGCACGCAGAGCCCCTGGCCCATGTACCGCATGCACGTGAAGCCCATGCGGCAGTCGGCGAGGCGCGCGCAGCGGGCGAGGCACGTGCCGTTCTGCGCGCCCGTCGCGGCCTGCACCGGCGGCAGGCAGAAGCCGTCGTCGGGGCAGAACCCCGAGCGCACGTCGCAGAGCGAGTTGCACGCGCCGAGGCCCGAGCGAAGGCACTGCCCGCTGCGGCACTGCTCGCCCACGGTGCACGCCTCGCCGTTGGCGCGCGCGTCGGCGTCGGGCTGGCAGAAGCCCGTGTAGCGGTTGCAGTGGCCCGTCGCGCACTGCTCGTCGCGCTCGCAGCGGGGGTCGCACTCGTAGCGGTCCTGCGCGCGCGTCGCGCCCGTGTACACGCGGCAGAACCACCCGTCGCGGCACGGCGCGCCCGCGTCGCCGCCGCAGGTGGGGATGTACGCGGTCCCCCCGTCGAGCTCGCGGCACGTGAGGCCGGCGCGAGGGGCCTCCGCGGGGTCGCAGGGGCGCAGGCACATCCCGCCCGGAAAGCCCGTCTCGCCCTCGGTCGCGCACGTCGCGCCGGGCTCGCAGTCGGCCGTGCACTGGCACGCGCCGCCGGGCCCCTGGCGCGGGCCGCCGTTGCACGGGCCGGTGTCGACCGCGACGTCTTCCGCGCCCGCGTCGCGCATCACGGGAGCGTCGGTGGGCGTGGGCAGCGCGCTGCTCGTTCCGCACGCCGCCAGGGTGAGCGCGCACGCGAGCCACCCGATGCCTCGCCCCGACGTGTGGGCCGTCAGCCTTCGCACGATTGAACGCATCGCGCGGCGCATGATAGAGCCCTCGCCGTCGCGAAGGGGGTGGAAACCAGCCGCAGAACCCACGAGCCGCGCAACTCGCGGCGCGCGACGCCGCCAGCGAGAGAGCAGCCGCGGCTCCGCAGAGCCGCGGCGCATTCGCGGCGCTGTCAGCGAGCGGAGCGCAGTTCGATCGCGGCGCCGGCAGCGAGAGACCAGCCGCGGCTCCGCAGAGCCGCGGCGCACTCGCGACGCTGTCAGCGCGGGTCGCGCGCGGCGTCGCACGCTCGCTGGCGGCGCCGCGAATGCGCCGCGGCTCTGCGGAGCCGCGGCTGGTCTCTCGCTGGCAGCCTCGCGAATGCGCCGCGGCTCTGCGGAGCCGCGGCTGGTCTCTCGCTGGCAGCCTCGCGGATGCGCCGCGGCTCTGCGGAGCCGCGGCTGGTCTCTCGCTGCCGGCGCCGCGATCGAACTGCGCTCCGCTCGCTGACAGCGCCGCGAATGCGCCGCGGCTCTGCGGAGCCGCGGCTGGTCTCTCGCTGCCGGCGTCGCCGATGCGCGCGTCGGGGCCGTCGACACCGCGCGCGAGTCGGTCTACCAATGCGCCCCGAGGACCGATGACCACGTCACGCTCGCCCTCCCGTGATCGCGACCCGCGCGTGGAGCACGCGCCGCCGCACCCCACCATCGGGCGGCTCGCGTCGGCGCCCGCCGCGGGAGCGCCCGAGGTCGAGGTGCCCGGCCACGGCGTCTACCGCGCCCGCGCGCTGCGCTCGGTCGACCGCGCGTCGCTGCGCGGCGACGGCGCCGTCGGCCGCGAGGTGCTGCTGGTCTTCGTCGACGGAGACCCCTCGCGCCCGGTGATCGTCGGCGTGCTCGAAGACCCCGTCGAGGCCCTGCTCGCCGACGAGCCCTCGTCGCCGCGCGTCGACGTGACGGTCGACGGCCGCGCCGTGGTGCTCGACGCGACGCGCGAGATCACCCTGCGCTGCGGCGACGCGAGCCTCACGCTCCACGCCGACGGGCGCGTCGTCACGCGCGGCGTGAACATCGTCTCGCAGGCGAGCGAGCAGCAGCGCATCCAGGGCGGCGTGGTGAAGATCAACTGAGGGCGCGCCGGTGCTTCAGCTCGCCAACCACACGGGGCTGCCCGCGATGATCCTCGCGCTGCCCGACCCCGACGGGGTCGACGCGCTGCACGTGATGGTCAAGGCCACCTTCGCGCTCACCGACGCGGCCCCGTTCGCCGAGGAGCAGCGGCCCATCGCGATGGCCGACGAGTGGGTCGGCGAGGGCGAGTCGGCGTGGCTGCTGCGCCCGTCGGAGCTGCACCCGGCGAAGCCCGCCACCGACGTGATGCTCGAGGGCGTCGCGACGGCGCCCCACGGACGGGCGGTGCGCGAGCTCGACGTGGCCGTGGTCGTGGGGCCTCTGCGCCGCGCGCTGCGCGTGATCGGCGACCGGCGCTACACGGGACTCGACGCGCCCTGGTGCACCGACCCCGATGCCTTCACGCGCATGCCCCTCACGCCCGAGCGCGCGTTCGGCGGGCGCTTCGCGCCGTCGGGACTCGTCGAGACGCGCAACCCCGTGGGCGTCGGCCTCGCGCCCGCCGACCTGCGCGACCGCCGCGCGCTGCGGGGCCTCGCGCTGCCCAACGTCGAAGACCCCGCCGCGCGGATGCGCGCGCCCGGAGACCGCCCCGAGCCCGCGCTCGTGACCCCCGTGGCGTCGTCGTGGTGGCCCCGCGCGCCGCTCGCGGGCACCTACGACGACGCGTGGGACCGCACGCGCGCGCCCTTTCTGCCCGAGGACTTCGACCCGCGCTTTCTTCAGGTGGCGAGCGAGCGCATGCGGGTCGCGCCGCACCTTCGCGGCGGTGAGCCGATCGAGCTCCACAACCTCTGCGACGAGCCCCTCGTGCGAAGCCGCGTGCCCGCGGTCGACCTGCGCGTGAGCGCGGTCTTTCGCGGCGCGGAGCGCTGGCTGGCGCCGCGCATCGAGTCGCTGCATCTCTTTTCGAGCGAGGGCGTCGCGACGGTGCTCTGGCGCGCGACGCTGCGCTGCGGGCACCGCCTGCTCGACGTGTCGTCGGTCGAGATCACCGCCGGAGGCCTCTCGTGACGGCGCTGTCGATCCTCGCCGTGGGAATGGTGAGCAGCGTGGGCGGCAGCGCCCTCGAGTGCTACGCGTCGGTGCGCGCGGGCATCGCGCGCGTGGCCGAGACCGACGTCATCGGCCGCGACGGAGCGCCGCTGCGCATGGCGCTCGTGCCCTCCCAGTCGCTCATCGAGGCGCCGCTCGTCGACGCGGCCCTGCGCGGCACGCGCCACCGCAGGATGCTGCGCCTCGCGTCGACGGCGATCACCGAGGCGAGCGAAGCGGCGGGAGTGCCTCTGCCGTTGCTCATGGTCACGAGCGAGCGCGACGCGGCGTACGCGACGCTGCTCGACGACCTCGCCGCGGTCTGCGGCGGGCGCTTCGTGCGCGACGCGAGCGCGCACGTTGCCGCGGGCGCCGCGGGGGCGTTCGTCGCGCTGCGCGAGGCGGCCGATCGCGTGGCGCGCGGCGACGCGCACGCCGTGATGGTCGTCGGCGTCGACAGCATGCTCGACCTCGCGAGGCTCGACGCGCTCCAGCGGCAGCGGAGGGTGCTCACCGACGAGGCGTCCGACGCGTTCGTGCCCGGCGAGGGAGCCGCCGCGCTGGTCGTCGGCGCTCCCACGGAGGGCGCGATCGCGACGGTGGCGGGCGTGGGCGCGGCGCGCGATGCGTTCCGCGTCGAGGGCGACGAGCCGCTCACGGGGCAAGGGCTCACGGCGGCGATCCGCGAGGCGATGGAGGGCGCGCAGGGCCCCGGCCGCACGGTGTGGGCCGGCCTCAACGGCGAGTCGTGGAGCGCGAAGGAGTGGGCCCTCGCCGCGCGTCGCAACCACGCGGCGCTGTCGCCCGACGCGGCCGTGCGCCATCCGGTCGAGAGCTTCGGCGACCCGGGCGCGGCGCTCGGGGTGATGCAGGTCGCGCTCGCCGCGCTGGCGTTGTACCGTCGCCACGCGGCGGGGCCGAGCCTGGTGTGGGCGTCGAGCGACGAGGGGCTCCGCGGCGCCGCGCGGCTCGAACGGACTTGAAGGGCAGGAGGACGTCGATGGCGTCGAGCGTGTTCGCAAACTCACGAGGCATCGCCCACGGGTCGAGCAACGGCATGAGCGTCGCGTTCCCCGACGTGTGCCTGACGCCGTCGCCCGCGGGGCCGATGCCCATTCCGTACCCCAACATCGCGAGGAGCGCGGACGTGTCGGGCGGCCCGACCTCGGTGAAGGTCGACGGCGCCATGCCCGCCACGAAGGGCGCCACCTACAGCCGCAGCAGCGGCGACGAGGCGGGCACCGCGGGCGGCGTCGCGTCGGGCTGCAACATGGGCGCGGCGGAGTTCATGCTGTACAGCTTCGACGTGAAGATCGACGGGCAGAACGCGTGCCGCCTCGGCGACATGCTGCTGCACAACCGCAAGAACACCGTGGGCTGAGCGGGTGGGGGCGCGCGTCGACATCCTTCGAGAGCACGCCGACGAGGCGGCGTTTCTCTACGGGCGCTTTCGCCGCTCGTGCAGGCTGCTCGACGGAAACGCGCGGCAGACGCGCTCGCTCCTCGCGCGCATCGATGCCCACGTCGACGCCCTGGCGCTCTTCGCGCGCGACGCGAGCGCGGTCGTGCCTCGGCCCGCAGAGACCAGCGGCGCAGGCGAGCGCTTCGTCGCCACCGCGGTCGCCGCGCTGACGGGCGACGGGCTCGAAGACCTCGCGGGCGTGGGCTTCGATCACGCGCACCACGTGGCCGTGCGCGACGCGATGCTGCGCTACGCGACCGCCCCGTCGCGCGCCGCCGTCGACGCGTGGCTCTCGGCGGGCAGCGAGGCGACGCGGGCCGTGGGCGTCGAGCTGCTGGCGCGGTGGCGCGACCCGCGGGCGCAGCAGGTGGCTTCGCGCGCCGTGCGACGCGGCGAAGGGGCGCTGCGCGCGGCGGGCGTCGTGGCGCTGGGACGTCTCGGCGAGCCGGTGAGCCTCGACGTGCTGCTCGCGGCGATGCGCGAGTGCGAGAAGCAATCGCCGTGGCGTGATGAGCTGCTCGACGCGACCGCGCCCGAGCGCGCGATCGAGGCCGCCCGTGCGTGGGACGGACCGCGCTGCGACATGGCCTGGGTGCTGCTCGGCCTCACGGGCGACGACGACGATCAGGCGCGGCTGCTCGACGCGTTCACCGTGCGTGGCGCGGTCGGCGCGTTGCCCGCGGCCCTGGCGCTCGCGGGCGCGCACCCGGCGCTCGACGACGCGTGGAGCGCATCGAGTGAGCTCGCCGTGAGCAACGCGCTGCGCGAGGCGGCGTATGTGGTGCTCGGCGGCGAGGCGCCTCCCGTGGTGGTGCGCGACGACATGCCCGAGGAGCCCGAGGACCGCGCGCAGCGAGCCGCGGAGGACCCGACGCTTCGCGCGCGCATGGCCGCGACGCCCGCAGGGCTCTGGCGATGGGGCGCGCTGGAGGGGAGCGCGGAGATGCGCGGGCGTGTGGAGGCGCTGGGGCCGCGCCATCGGCGATGGGCGCTCGCGGCGGGCGCGATGGGCGGCGGGGCGCGCGCGGTGTGGGACGACGTGACGAGGGAGGCGGGCGATGCCTGAGTTCGGCGAGCTGTCGGCGGTGGCGTTGGACCGCGCGCGGGAGGCGAAGTGCCCGCTGTGCGGCGAGCGGCACGGCAAGCCGAAATCGCGTGACGAAGACGAGTACCCCGTGAAGAGCGGCAGGCTCGGGTGGATGCGCGGCGAGACCATGTCCTCGCGCAACCGCGATCGGAAGGGCGACGAGATGCATCACTGCGTCGCGTTCTCGGCGTTTCACGTGGGGGGCAAGAAGGGGCGTCGCGACTTTCTCCCCGAGATCAACCTCTTGCTCGCGCGCGAAGGCTACGAGCCGAACCGAAGGCTCAACTGCGTGGCCCTGCCGGGGCGCGCGCACCCCGACGGAAGCTACGGGTACTTCTGGAAGAGGCTCGACGGCGACGCGCCGCTTCAACTGCATCTCGGTCGGCACGACGGCAGCGCCTTGAACGCTTCGAAGGCCATGGTGCTCTACGTGCTCCGTCACTTCTCCGAGCAGCCCGGCGGCTGCAAGGAGAGGCCGGCGACACGTCTGTCGAGCAGCGCGAAGACCCTGCTGGGCCAGGCCGAGGACTACGCCTACCACTGCACGCTGCGGTATCGGGCTCCCTTTCGATTGCATCCGAGGAGGCTCCCCGAGGCGTGCTCGGAGTACTCGAGGCGGCACGGTGGCGCGCCCTCGGGGTCGCAGCTCGTCGACGCGCTCGAGGCGCGATGGGCGAGCGCGCGGACGGGCGTCACGCTCGGCGGCAACCCCTTCGCGAAGGCCAACGAGACCTGAGCCGTGCACGTGCTCGAAGCCGACCCCGACGTCGCCCCGCGCGCGACGCTGCTGCTGCCCGACGGGGTGCACAGCCTCGCGCTCCTGCGGGGGCGCGCGATCGACGACGACGACCGCGCGGCCGTGGGCGACGGGCTCGTCGTGTACTGCGACGACGAAGACATCGCGCTGCCCGACTGGTACTTCGCGGGCGTCGCGCCGGTGGCCTCGTCGCGCATGCTCGCCACGCTCGCCTCGCTCGGCGTCGACAACGTCGAGGCGATCCCTGCGACCGTCGAGAACGACGACGGCCCGGTCGCCACGGGCTTTCACGCGGTCAACGTCGTGGGCCGCGTGTCGTGCGTCGACCTCGATCGCTCGGGGTTCACCACCTTCGAGGGCGCGCTCTTCAAGCTCGACACGATGCGGCTGCGGCGCGAGCGCGTGCCCGATCTGATGATGTTCCGCCCGCACGAGTGGTCGCTGGTGATCCTCGTGCGCGACGAGCTCGCCGACGCGCTGCGAGGGAGCGGGCTCTCGGGCCTGCGGCTCACGCCCGTCGACGCCTGGGTGAACCGGGACTTCTGATACCTTTCGCCGCGTTGCGATCGAGGAGCGACGGTCTCATGGCGCGTGTACACAGGGTCGTCTCGGGCGAGTGCCTCTCGAGCATCGCCGCTCGCTACGGCTTTCACGACTACCGGACGCTGTACCATCACCCCGAGAACGAGGCGCTCCGGCGCGCGCGGCCGAACCCCAACGTGCTCTACCCCGGCGACGAGGTGCACATCCCCGACATGCGCGAGGGGGCCGCGCGGGTGCCCACCACGCAGCTCCATCGATTTCAGGTGCGCAAGCCGCGCAAGGTGCTCCGGCTGCGCCTGCTCGACCGCGAGGGCAGGGCCATCGCCAACACGCGCTACGAGCTCGAGCTCGGCGCCGAGCGACGCGAAGGCGTCACCGACGGAGACGGAGGCATCGAGGAGCCCGTGCCCGTGGGCGCGACCGAGGGGGAGATCCACTTCGACGACCGCACGCTGCGCCTCTCGTTCGGCGCGCTCAACCCGCTGGCCGACGCGGCCGATCACGGCGTGAGCGGCGCGCAGTCGCGGCTGCGCAACCTCGGGTACCCGGTGGGGCCCGTCGACGGCGTCGCGGGCCCGCGCACGCGGACCGCGCTGGGGCTGTTTCAGCTCGATCAGGGCATCGAGGTCACGTGCGAGCTCGACGACCCCACGCGCGCCCGACTGGAGGCAGCCCATGGATCGTGAGAGGCCCGCGCACCGGGAGGTCTATCAGGTCGCCCTCTGCGACGTGGGAGACCGATCGACGAACACGCTGCAACTCATCGGGTACGACGTGGTCGTTCCGCTGGAGATGGACCTCGACGGCGACCCCTTGCAAGACGACCGCGTGCGGCTCGTGGCCGACACGGGGCGCCGGGTGCGCGAGGTGTCGTCGTCGGCCCGCGAGGCCGAGCGCGACGACGCGACGGGCACGATCCTCTACCATTTTCGCGACGTGCCGCCGGGCGTCTACCACGTCGAGACCTTCATTCGCGGGGGCTGGTACCGCGTCGTCGAGGGGCTCACCGTGCGGCAGAAGGGCGTGTTCCTCGGGGCCACGGCGTTGACCGACGAGGCGCCCTCGGCGAGCTTCGACGCGGGCGAGCACGAGCCCGACGACGACGCGACGTACGAAGAGGGCCCGATCGAGACGCTCGACTGGCACTCGCAGGGAGGGGAAGACTGACATGAACGCGCCTGCCGCGAAGCCGCCCGCGGGCCCCGCTCCGAAGCGCGTGGTGCCTCCGATCGCGAGCGTCCTCGTTCGAAGCGACGGGGCCGCGAAGCCGATCCTGCCGGGGCTCGTGGTGCTCTTTCGCACGGCGACGCTGAGCCCCCTGCCCGAGAAGGCCAGGGCCGCCGCGCGCACGGGCGACGCGCCAGCCCCCACGCCGCCGCGGCTCTTCAGCGCGGGCATGGTCGATCGGCGCGGATACCTCGTGCCCTGGGAGAAGCTCCGCGAGCAGCGCGGGCAGCGCAAGGCCGTCACCACCGACTCGCTGAAGTTCATCGCGCCGCCGTCGTCGGACGCGACCTACGACTTCTTCTTCGTGAGCCACCCCGACCCCGCGCGGATCCAGGCGATCCTCGACAACGTCAACGCCCACGAGGGGACCTTCGTCGGGCCTCGCGGCGCCGCCGTGGCGCCCGTCGCGTCGAGGCTCCTGCGCGGAGAGGGCAGGGGCGGCGAGCACGTGCTCGAGGTGCCCGAAGACCCCGCGAAGATCCTCCCGCGCGAGGGCTCCGAGCTCTATGGCGGGTGGCTCCTCTACCGCGACATGCCGCACCAGGGCTGCGCCAGGGTCGCGGCTCACCTCGAGGCGTTGCAGCGGGCGCTCGGCGCGATGCGCTACCCCCTCGGCAGCGGCGACGACCCCTATCTGAGCGAGCCGAAGGTCAACCGAGGCCTCTTCGACGTCCGCACGTGGAACGCCGTGCTCTCGCTCCAGCGCACGCTCCTCGGCGTGTCGGCGCCCGGCGCGGAGGCGCGGCCGTCGCACGCCCTCGGGCTCGTGAAGACCGACAGCGTGGCGAGGCTCGCGGGCGTTTCGGAGGGGGTGGCCTTCGCGGAGATCGCGCTGCGCGAGAACGACACCGGTCACGTCGCGGCGAGCGCGGTCACGCCGCGGCCGACGCGCGCCGACGGGGTCGTCGACGACGCGACCGCGCAGGCGATCAAGCGCTGCGTCGACCAGGGCCTCCGCAAGCCCGGCGACGTGCTCCGGCCGTTTTCGAGCGAGATGGGCGCGGGCTCGTACCGCTGGCTCCGCGGCGAGGCGGTCGAGGCGCTCGAGGCCTGGCGCGCCCTCGCGAGCGCCTTCGGGTGGGAGCAGGGCATCCACGCGTTTCACACGTATCGCTCGGCGCTCGCCGACGTGACGGCGGCTGACTACGGGCGCGCGACGCTCTCGGTTCACAAGAGCGGCTACGCGATCGACCTCCAGATGACCGGGTACGTCGTGCCGTGGACCGACGCGCTCTTCTACGAGAAGGTCGACGTGGGCGACCGCGTGCGCTGGCGCCTCTGGGGGCGCATCCCCGCGGACCGGGAGAAGCTCGGGCGCGGCCTCGACGAGGTCGCGAGGATCCTCGCGGAGCGACACGCGAGGGTGCGCCCGGGCTCGCCGCTCGACGCCGCCACGCTGAGCCGCCACTATCGCGCGTGCCTCGACGCCGAGGTGCCCGGCGGCCCCGCGTTCCGCGAGGCCGCGCAGAGGGTCTCGGCGGCGCTCGCGCTCGACAGGGGCGACGGGTACGACCGGCTCCTCGAGCACGACGTGGAGCACCTGCTCGACGACGAGGTGACCGCGTTCGAGTACCAGCGCGACCACCCCGGTTTCAGCCGCGACGAGGCCGTCTTCTTCGTCACGAAGACCGCGCCGCCCGGGCACGTGTTCCTGTGCCTCACGGCCCTCGCGCGGCTCGTTCGACTCGCGGGCATTCGGGCCTTCGCCGACGGGTGGCACTCGACGCGCAAGCGGGTGGCGCTCGCCCCGTCGGTGACGCTCCCCCCGACGGGGGCCGAGGCCTTCGCCGCGGTCGCGTCGACGATCCACACCGCGAACAAGCGCTACGACGAGGACCTGATCGCCGACCGCGGCGCGGCGCTCGTCGACCACGTGCGCCGGTGCGTGCTGGGCATCCCCGAGAAGAGGCTCGGCAGTCGCCCGAGGCGCGGCGTCTTCGTGCCCAACGAGGGCCTCGACGCGCTCGTCGGTGAGATCCCGGCCTCGGCGTTCAACCGCCAGCTTCGTCCGCTGTTCGGCTCCGAGCTCGACGCGGGCGACGCGGGGGGGCCGAGGGCCGTTCGCGTGAGGCTCGAAGAGATCCTCACGAGGTTCGCGCGGGCGGCCGTCGCGTTTCGCGCGCAGATGCTCGTGACGCGCGAGCCGAAGGGCAAGGAGGTCGAGGGCGCGTGGCGCTCGCTGGCGGCGCCGTACCGCGACGAGGTCGACCACGTGATCGACGCGTTCGAAGCGGAGCGGCCGCTCGACTCGACGCGCCTCTGGCACGTGAGGATCACGCGGGGCGAGCGCACGACGGAGGTGCCGCTGCGGGACCTCGACGACGGGCTCGTGAGCTCGCTCGGCGAGTGGGCGAAGCGGTGCAAGAAGATGAACTGGCTCGCGACGCCGAGCGTGGTGTTCACCGACGTGAAGGCGAGGGTCGACCCGGGCACGCGCGCCGTCACGGTCGTCGCGCGGCAGCCGCGGCTCGAGGGCCTCGCCGCGATCCGGGCGGCGATGCCGGGGCTCACGTTGAAGCTCGCGACGGCGTGGTTCGTCGCCGACGCGCCCTCGCCCGCGAAGGGCGCCGCGGCCGCGGGAAAGACGTCGAAGAGGCAGGCCCCGCCGGTCGTCGGCCACGTGGTGTCGCACGTGGACCTCGCGCCCTCGGGCGACCTCGTCGCGGCGGTGACCGAGGTGCTCGAGGCCGCCTACGCGCAGGAGACGGCGGTGCGGCACGTGCCCGCGCTCATCGTGACGCCGTGCTTCGACGCGCCCCTCGACATCCGCGAGGGCGACGCGGTCGAGGTCACGTACCCCGGCGAGCCCATCGGCATGGAGTGGTGGCACCACCAGTACCACCCCGCGCTGCAGGGCGAAGACGAGCAGGGGGCGGGTGACGCGAAGGGGCCGCGCAAGTGGTCGGCGCTGCTCACCGACATCGGCTGGGAGCTCGACGTGCTCGGCGCCGGCCCCGGCGCGGCGGCCTACGAGTACCCCGGCGTCGGGTACTCGGCGAAGGACCTCGAGAAGAACGCCAGCTAGGAGCGGAGGGGTGCCGTGAGCGAAGGGTCCGTCGGGTCGATGGAGGGAGTCCGGCTCGCGCTCGATACGCGGAGCACGCGGGCGGAGCGTGACGGCGCGCTCCCCCGCGGCCTCGCCGCGGCGCGCTTCGAAGCGTGGTGCGCGGCGTCGGTCTCCGCGCGCGGAGTGGCCGCGATCGTCGACGTGGCCGTCGGCCTCGGGGGGAGGCTGTCCGACGACCTCCCCGCGCTCCGGCTCCGCGTGCTCGAGGGGCTCCGCGACGGGCGCGTGCTCATGCTGCGCGAGGGCCGCGCCGCGCTTCGCAACGCGGCGGCCCCCAGCGAGGCTCCCGTCGAGGCGCCGCCGCCCGCGGTCACGCCGCGCGACGAGAAGACGTGGATCACGATCCAGCTCGTCGACGACCACGACCCGCCGCGCCCCGTCGCCCACGCGCGCTATCGCGTCCGCCTGCCTGACGACACGGTGCGCGAGGGCCGCCTCGACGCGAGCGGACTGGCGCACCTGGCCGACATCGACCCGGGGCTGTGCGAGGTGACCTTCCCCGACTACGATCGTGACTCGTGGCGGCGCGTATGAGGGCCCCGTCGCGCGCGGGGGGCGTTCTGCGGTAGAGAGTGTCGGCGGACCGAGTCTCTGCCGACGGGAGTGGTGATGCAGTGGCCTACGACGAGCGAGGGATGAACGGTCAGGTGATCCCCGAGGTGGCCCTCGCGTTCGATGTCACGGGCGTCGACGCGGGCTTCACCGTCTCGCGCGCGGTGGTGCGCGAGCGGCTGTCGGCGCCCTTCGAAGCCTCCGTCGAGGTCGCCGCGCCGCCGGGCCTCGCGCCCTCGTCGCTGCTCGGCAGGGCGTGCGCGCTGACGCTCCAGCGCGACGCGCTCTCGCGCCGCTTCGCGGGCGTGGTGACCTCGGTCGACGACCGCGGCACCGACCGCGAGGGGCGCGTCTTCGAGGTCTCGTTCGCCCCGTCGCTCGCGCTGCTCGCGCTGAGCGCGCGCTACCGCGTGTGGCAGAAGGTCGACGCGCTGCGCGTCGTGCGCGACGTGCTCGACGCCGCGGGGCTCTACCTCGGCGACCGCTACGACGCCTCGGAGTGTGCGGGCCCCGACGCGCCCGCCCCGCGCGAGTACTGCGTGCAGTTCGGCGAGACCGACCTCGACTTCGTGCGGCGGCTGCTCGCCGAAGAGGGCCTGCTCTTCACCTTCGGCGACGACGACGCGCTGGTGCTCTTCGACGCGCGCAACGCCTCGCGCCGCCCCGCGGTGAGCCCCGGCGCGCTCGCGGTGCTCGGCGACGCGCACGGCACCGCGTCGGAGGAGGGCCTTCGCCGCCTCGACGTCGTCACGTCGGTGACCACGGGCCACGTGGCGCTGCGCGACTACGACTTCACGCACCCGCAGCGCCCGCTCTCGATCGGAGAGCCCGACGCCTCGCGCTCGGTCGAGCGCTACCCCGCGCGCTTCGTGCTCGGCGCCTACGACGAGGGGGCGCGCACCTACGGCGCGCCCGACATGCGCCGCGCGGCGCGCGTCGAGCTCCAGCAGCGCACGGCCCTCGCCGAGGTGGTGCGGGGCGACGGGAGCGTCACGGGCATGCGCGCGGGCGCGACCTTCACCGCCGACGAGCGCGGCGAGCGCGGCGCCGAGGGGCCGTACCTCGTGACGGCGGTGCTGCACGTGGCGAGCGCCCCCGACGTGGGCCTCTCCGACGCGCGCGGCGCGTCGCGCGAGGAGCGCTACCGCAACGACTTCGAGTGCGTGCCCGCGGGGCGCGCGTGGGCCGCGCCGCCGGCGCCGAGGCCGCGCGCAGACCACCCCCAGGTGGCGGTGGTGACGGCCGAGCCCGGCAGCGACGAGGAGATCTGCACCGACGCGTACGGCCGCGTGCTGGTGCGCTTCCCGTGGGACCGCGACGAGTGGCGCAGGGGCGCGCAGTCGGGCACGCGAAGCTCGTGCTGGCTGCGGGTGATGCAGCCGTGGGCGGGCGCTCACTGGGGCTTTCACTTCACGCCCCGCGTGGGCATGGAGGTGGTGGTTCACTTCGTCGACGGCGACCCCGACCGGCCCTACGTCGCCGGGTGCCTGCCCAACGCGGCGAACGCGCCCCCCGTCGAGCTGCCGCGGCACAAGACGCAGAGCGCGATCCGCACGCAGAGCTCGCCCCGCAGCGACGGCTACAACGAGCTGCGCTTCGAAGACCTCGCGCGCCACGAGGAGGTCTACCTCCGCGCGCAGCGCGACCACCGCGTCGAGGTGCTGCACGACCGGAGCGCCGCGGTGGGCCGCGACGACTCGGCGCAGGTGGGCCGCGACGAGTCGCTGCACGTGGGCCGCAACCGGTCGGTCGACGTCGAGGGCGACGAGCAGCACACCGTCACCGGCGCGCGTCAGCTCTCGGTCGGCGGCGACGAGCTGCGCGAGATCACCGGCAGCCACAGCGTCATCGTGCACAGGGGCTTCACGCTGCACGCCGACGAGACCGGGCGCGTGACCACCCACGACGCGCTGGTGATCGAGGTGGGCGGGGCGTCGGGCACGGCCACCGAGATGTCGCCCGACGAGGTCGCCGTGCGCGCGCCGAAGCGGCACACCGTCGCCGTGGGCGACGAGGTCGTCGCCGAGCTCACCGCCGAGCGCTTCGCGGTGAAGGCCCCGAAGGGCATCGCGCTCGTGTGCGGCGACACGCGCGTCGAGCTCGGCGAAGACCGCATCGTGCTCCAGACGAAGGGCGGCGCGAAGGTCGAGCTCGACGGAGACAAGATCACCGTGAAGGCCGGGGGGACCGTGAGCATCAAGGGCTCGCAGGTCACGACGAACTGATGGCACGGGGGCGCGCGCGATGACCGCGGGGATCGAAGCCGGCGCGGCGCTCGGGGGGCGCTACCGCCTCGTCGAGCCCGCCGCCGATCGCGGCGCGGGCGTCGCGTGGCGCGTGGCCGACGAGCGGCGGGAGGGGGCGGCGCTGCTGGCGAAGTTCCTGCGGACGGCCGGGGGCGACGCGCTGTCGGCCGAGGCGCTCTCGGCGATTCGCGCGCTCAAGGCGCTGCGCCACGCGGCGGTGCCCACCACGCTCAACCACGGCGCGCACGCGGGGTGCGCCTGGGTGGTGTGCGACGACGCGCAGGGCGACTCGCTCGGCACGCTGCTCGACCGCGCGCGCGCCGCGGGGCGCGCGCTCGACCTGTCGCTCCTGCGCGGGGTGTTCGACGCGGTCGCGTCGGCGATCGCGGCGGCGCACACGGCCCCGCTGCCGCTGGTGCACGGCGCGCTCACGCCGGGCTCGGTGATCGTGCTCGCGAAGCCCACGCCGAGGGCGCCGTGCGCGCTCCTCGACCTCGGCCTCGCGCCCTGGCTCGGCCCTGCGCCCGACGCGCCCGCGAGGAGCGCGCGCACGCTCGTGGCGCGGGCGCCCGAGGTGCTCTCGGGGGCGGCGGTGACGGCGGCGACCGACGTGTTCGCGCTGGGGGCGCTCCTCACCGAGATGCTCGCGCTGCCCGCGGGCGCGGGCGAGACGCTCGCGGCGGTCTCCGAGGCGCGCAGGCGGCCCGACGTGCCCGCGGGCGTGTGGGCCGCGATCGCGCGCGCGATGCCGCCCTCGCCGGCCGACCGCTTCGGCTCCGCGTCGCAGCTCGTGGCCGCGCTCGAGGCCGCGTGGAAGGAGAGCCCCCCGCGCTCGCGCCTCGCCG
>JBDHVF010000079.1:0-16292 GCA_039809605.1 Polyangiales bacterium
GGCCCTGCGCGCGGGCCGGCGGTGAGCGGCGCTCAGCGCCGGCGGAGCATCATCACGTAGCCGCGCCACCCGTCGGAGAGCGCGACCGGGTGCACGCGCTCGCGGGCGAACCACGGCGCGGCGACGGCGGCGACCTCGTCGGGGGGCACGGCCCCGCACGCGCCGTCGGCGGTGCGCCGCGCGGTGGGCGACGCCTCGCCGTCGGCGATGATCCACCGGCCGCCGGGCTTGACGCTGCGCGCGATCTGCTCGGCGAAGCGCGGGATGGGCTCGCGCGCGCAGGTGCTGAACAGCCCCACGTGCACCATGGTGACGAGGTCGAAGGTCGACGGCGGGAGGCCCATGCTGTCGAGCGCGACGCGCTGGGGCACGAGGTTGAAGAGCCCCGCGCGCGTGCGCTCCCACGCGAGCTTGCGCACCATGCGGGCGTCGACGTCGGTCGCCCACACGAGGCCGAGCGGCCCCACCGTGCGGGCGAAGCGCACGGCGAAGTACCCGCCGCCCGCGCCCACGTCGGCGACCGACATCCCCGGCCGCAGCGCCGCCCACGCGAGCACCGTCGACGCCACCTCGGAGTGGTCGCGCGCGGGCTGCTCGACCGGCACCCAGAACTCGCGCCACACGGGGTCGTCGGGCGTCTCGCGCGCGGGGTCCTCGCGCTGCACGAGCACGATCTCGCCGAGCTGTACGGGCGCCACGGCGGCCTCGTGGGCGCGGCTCGCGGCGGGGCGCGCCTGCCCGCGAGGCGCGAGCGCGTACGTCAGCACCGCGCCCGCGAGCGCGCCGAGCGCGGGAGCCAGCAGAGGCCTGATGGGTCGACGTGGCAGCTTCACGAGACGGCGCCCCGAGCAACGCGGATACCGAGCCGCACGGGGCGCGGTCCCCGTGACCCATGCGGTCTCGATGACACACTTCTGCCTCCGAAAGGGGCCTCAGGGCAAGGAGGCGGTGACGAAAATCGTCGCGGAGGTGACGGCGGCGGTCGTCAGATGTGGAGCCCGAGCTGCACGGAGGCCGCGACCTGCAGGCCCACCGAGTCGCCGGTCTGTTCGAAGTTCACGGTGGTGGGCGAGGCGCTGCGCGTGAGGTTGAGCACGTAGACGTCGAGGCCCGCGCCCGCGGTGAGGTAGCGCCCGATCCAGAAGTCGACGCCCGCGCCGCCCGAGAGCGTCCAGCCTCGCACCGAGGGGCAGGCGGTCGACGTCGAGGCGGGGTCGCAGTGGGCGAGCGAGCTCGTGGCGTGCAGGTCGCCGAGCCACGCGTAGCCGAACCCGAGGCGCGCGTAGGGTTGCACGACGGGGATGGGCAGGCGCAGCTCCACGAGGCCGCCGAGGGTGCCGATGTCGAAGGCGCTGAAGCGCGAGAGGTCGGCGCGCGCGCCGAAGGCCACAGGGCCGAAGCGCAGGCCCGCGGTGGCGCCGAAGTGGCTGCCCCAGCCGCGGAACTCCGTCACGCCGGGGATGAGCGAGTCGTTCGAGAACGCGAGCACGTCGGCGTACGCGGCGCCGACGCGCGCGTCGACGAAGGGCAGGTCGGCGGCGCTGTTGTTGTTCGCGCGCGCGGGCGAGGCCGCGAGCGCGACGGCGCACGCGCAGAGCGCGGAGAGCTGCGCGCGCACGGTCACGACCCCTGGCTCGAGCCGTGGGGCAGGTCGGACTCCGACGGCGCCTCGTCGCGCGAGGGGATGGCGTACGCGCCGCCGAGCCAGCGCCCGAGGTCGACGGCGCGGCAGCGCGCGGAGCAGAACGGGAAGGCCGGGTTCTCGGGGCGCCCCGCGGTCACGCGCGCGTGGCAGATCGGGCAGCGGTGGTTCATGGATCGATGATACCGCGGGGCCGCGCGCGGACCACGGAAGTGCCTCCGTCGCGTCGCGCGCTTCGCGCGTCGTGAAGGCGGCGCCGCACTTGCAGCCGCGTGGAGGACGCGGCAGTCTCGGCGCGACGTGGCGAACGGCGGGCGGCAGCGGAGGATCAGGCTCCGTCCGTCGAGCGAGCAGCGAGGCCGCGCACGAACCCACGCAGAGGAACCGCGCATGAAGACCCCGCCTTCGAATCGCACCGTGCTGACCGCGTCGCTCGCGCTCCTGGGCGCGCTCGCGAGCGGCGAGTGCGCGGCGCAGCCCGCGAACAACGTGGTGGCCGCTCCCGTGGCCAGGCCGGCGCCTCCGGCGGCCACTCCCCCGGCGGCCGCGCCCGCCGACGCGCCCTCGCAGCAGCAACCACAAGAGGAGCCCGTGATCGTGAGCGACGCGCCCGTCGAGGGCACGCTCGTTCGCATGGGCCGCTCGGAGACGGTGATCCACGCGCCGATGGAGGCCGTGGTGCGCGCGATCACCGACTACCCGCGCTACGCCGAGTTCATGCCGCACGTGCGCGAGAGCCGCGTGGTGCGGCGGAACCGCAGCGCCACCGACGTGTACATGCAGGTGCCGCTCGGGGGCTCGCTCGGGGTGATCTGGGCGCTCCTGCGCATCGACGCGCGCCGCCAGGCCGACCGCTTCGAACTCGTGGGCCAGGCGGTCGACAGCAACATGGACCGCTTCGAGACCCGCTCGACGCTCGAGCGCCTGCCGGGCCCCGAGGCCCGCACGCGCGTGGTCTTCCAGGTGCTCGCGCTGCCGCGGCTGCCGTTCCCCTCGTCGGTGTTCACGCGCGAGATGCGCGACGCGGCGCGCACCGTGGCCAACAACCTCCGCGTGCGCGTCGCGCGGCAGATGGCCTTCAACGCCATCCCCGCGCCGCCCGCCGCGCAGGTGCCCCCGAACGCCACCTCCACCCGCTGACGCTTTCCCCTCCGCCGACGCCCCGCCGGTTGCCCGCGCACCGTGTCACCCCTACGACTCCCATTGCCTTGACCCCTCTGCGAAGGGGGTGTTAGAAGCGCGCGCGTTCAAGGGCCCCGCACTTCGCCGGTGTTTCACGAAAACACCTTCAATTGCCGGGCGCCCGACGCGACGTCCCCGGGAGTCGTACATGCCTGCACCGTTCCTGCTGCTCGTCGCCAACGAGCGCCCGCTCATCAACATCGACATCACGCTGCTGCTCAACCTCGGCGTGTGGCTCGCGTTGTTCTTCTTCCTCCGCGCGGTGCTGTGGAAGCCCATGCTCGACCTCATCGAGGCCCGCGAGGCCGGCACCGAGGGCGCCCGCAAGGCCGCGGCCGACCTCGACCGCGACGCGAGGGACCTCAAGGATCGCCTCTCGAAGGAGCTCACCGCCGCGCGCGCCGACGCCGCCGCCCAGCGCGACGCCCTTCGCGCCGAGGGCGTCAAGCGCGACGCCGAGATCGCCGCGAAGGTGCGCGGCGAGGTGAGCGCCGTGGTCGAGAAGCAGCGCGCCGAGCTCGCGGCGCAGGGCCAGCGGGTGCGCGCCGAGGTCATGGCTTCGGTGCCCGCGCTCGCGACCGACATCGCATCGAAGGTGCTCCGCAGGGAGGTGCGCTCGTGAAGCGCTGGATCGTCAAGCTCTCTCTGGCCCTCGCGCTCGCAGCGCCCGCGGCCTTCGCGCAGGATCAGGGCGCCGCGGAGAACCCCGAGGGCGCCGGCCAGGAGCAGTCGGGAGGGCCCGGCGAGCGCCACGAGGGCGCCGAGGTGACCGAGGGCTTTCACGCCCCCGAGGCGCCCTTCAACATGCTCAACCCCTCGCCCGCGCCGGTGGTCACCGCGCACGGCGAGGAGAAGGGCCCGCCCCCGTTCATCGGGCCGCTCATCAACTTCGCGATCCTCGTGGTGCTCGGGTACATGGCCGTGCGCCGCCAGGTGAACCCCGCCCTCTCGGCGCGCCGCGCGGCGGTCGAGACCGAGATCGCCGAGGCGAAGCGCCTTCACGACGAGGCGCAGGCGCTCCACAAGGAGTACACCGACCGGCTCGCGAGCCTGACGACCGAGGTGGCCTCGCTCAAGGCCGACTTCGTCAAGCAGGGCGAGGCCGAGCGTGACCGCATCGTGAGCGAGGCGCACGCGCGGGCCGAGAAGCTCCGCGCCGAGGGCGCGCAGATGATCGAGCAGGAGATGCGCGCGCTGCGCGACCAGCTCCGCCGCGACGCGGTGCTCGCGGCCGTGACCGCCGCCGAGGACACCGTGCGCAAGGCCATCACCCCCGCCGACCACGGCCGCCTCGTCGACGAGTTCGTGCAGTCGATCGAGCGCGAGGCCCAGACCCGCACCGGAGGAGCGCGCGCGTGAGCACCCCCGTCGCCCGGCGCTACGCCAAGGCCCTGTACATGATCGGCGTCGAGGAGAACCGCCTCGAGGCCCTCGCCCGCGAGGTCAGGAGCCTCGCCGACGTCGTGCGCGCGAGCCCCGAGCTCGCGGCGCTCCTGTCGAACCCGGTGGTGCCGCAGGAGGCCCGCCACGCGGTGATGGCCGACATCATCACCCGCGTCGGCGCGTCGCCCACGGCGCGCAACTTCGCGCTGCTGCTCACCGACCGGCGCCGCGGCGCGATGCTCCCGGCCGTGGCCGAGGCGCTCGCGGCCCTGAGCGACGAGCGCGCGGGCAAGCTCCAGGCGCACGTCACGAGCGCCGCGGCCCTCACCGAGCCCCAGCTCGCGAAGGTGCGCGCCGCGCTCGAGAAGCTCACGGGCAAGACCGTGGCCCTCACGCACAAGGTCGACCCGTCGCTCATCGGGGGCATGGTCACCCGCATCGGCGACAAGGTCTACGACGGCAGCCTCAAGGCGCGGCTCGACGAGATCCGCCAGATGGCGGCGGCCAACTAACGGGTTCCGAAGGTTTCACCCCACGACACACAGCCCACGGCCCACGCGAGGTGCGGCCGCGGTGCGATTCGAGGCACACGATGCAACTGCGCGCCGAAGAGATCTCTCAGATCATCAAGAAGCAGATCCAGACCTACGAGAAGGCCGTCGAGGTGAGCGAGACGGGCACCGTGCTCACGGTGGGCGACGGCATCGCCCGCGTGTACGGCCTGTCGGGCGCCATGGCGGGCGAGCTGGTGGAGTTCCCCAACCAGCTCATGGGCATCGTGCTCAACCTCGAGGAGGACAACGTCGGCGTCGCCGTCGCCGGCGAGGTCACGGCCGTGAAGGAGGGCGACGTCGTCAAGCGCACGGGCCGCATCGCCGACGTGCCCGTGGGCAAGGCGCTCGCGGGCCGCGTGGTGAACGCGCTCGGCATGCCCATCGACGGCAAGGGGCCCATCGAGTCTCCGACGCGCCGCCGCATCGAGATCAAGGCGCCGGGCATCGTGGTGCGCCAGACGGTGAACGAGCCCCTGCAGACGGGCCTCAAGGCCGTCGACTCGATGATCCCCATCGGGCGCGGGCAGCGCGAGCTGATCATCGGCGACCGCCAGACGGGCAAGACCGCCGTCGCGATCGACACGATCATCAACCAGAAGGGCAAGGGGGTCTACTGCATCTACGTCGCCATCGGGCAGAAGCAGTCGACCGTGTCGCAGGTCGTGCAGCGCCTGCAGGAGCACGGCGCGATGGAGTACACCACCATCGTCGCGTCGAGCGCGTCGGAGTCGGCGCCCTTGCAGTTCATCGCGCCCTACACGGGCGTCACGATGGGCGAGCACTTTCGCGACCACGGCGAGCACGCGCTGATCATCTACGACGACCTGTCGAAGCAGGCCGTGGCGTACCGCCAGCTCTCGCTCCTGCTGCGCCGCCCGCCGGGGCGCGAGGCGTACCCGGGCGACGTGTTCTACCTCCACTCCCGCCTGCTCGAGCGCGCGGCCAAGATGGCCGACGAGTGGGTGATCGTGAAGAAGGGCGCCGAGGTCACGCGCGAGTCGAAGGGCGTCGACGGCAAGGTGTACGTCGGCGTGCTCGGCAAGTCGCACGCTGAAGAGCACCTCGAGAAGATGAGCGACAAGGCCGACCACGAGCTCCGCAAGGTGCCGGGCACGGGCGGCTCGCTCACGGCGCTGCCGGTGATCGAGACGCAGGCGGGCGACGTGTCGGCGTACATCCCCACGAACGTGATCTCGATCACCGACGGGCAGATCTTTCTCGAGAGCGACCTCTTCTACTCGGGCGTGCGCCCGGCCATCAACGTGGGCATCTCGGTGTCGCGCGTGGGCGGCAACGCGCAGATCCCGTTCATGAAGGCCATCGCGGGCACGCTGCGCCTCACGCTCGCGCAGTACCGCGAGATGGCCGCCTTCGCGCAGTTCGCGTCGGACCTCGACAAGGCCTCGCAGCAGCAGCTCGCGCGCGGCGAGAGGCTCGTCGAGATCCTCAAGCAGAACCAGTACGTGCCCCTCGGGGTCGAGTACCAGATCGCGATCCTCTACGCGGCCAACCGGGGCTTTCTCGACAAGTACGCCGTGAAGGACCTCGGCCGCTACGAGAGGGAGCTCTACGCCTTCCTCGACGCGAAGCACGGCGCGCTCCTCAAGGACCTCGCGAACCCGAAGACCAAGCCCGGCAAGAAGGAGGGTAACCCCTTCTACGAGCCGCTCGAGAAGGCGCTCGAGGCCTTCGACCAGACCTTCGGCACCCAGAAGTGATGCGCCCGCGCGCGGTCACCGCGCGCCCGCCGCGAGGAGCCTCATGCCGTCGCTGAAAGCCATCCGCCGACGCATCACGTCGGTCAAGAACACGCAGAAGATCACGCGCGCCATGAAGATGGTCGCGGCCGCGCGCCTGCGCCGCGCCACGCAGCGCATCTCGGAGCTGCGCCCCTACGCGCAGCGCACCGTGGAGGTGCTCCGCTCGGTCGCGCGCGGGTCCGGGGGCGGGGCCGACGAGGCCGTGCACCCGCTGCTCGCCGACCGCCCCGTGAAGAAGGTGCTGCTCGTGGTCTTCACGAGCGACCGCGGCCTCGCGGGCGCGTTCAACTCCTCGATGATCCGCGCCGCGGCCTCGCAGATGCGCGAGCTGCAGGAGCAGGGCCTCGAGGTCTCGCTCGCCACCGTGGGGCGCAAGGGCCGCGACTACTTCCGCCGCCGCGGGGCCACCATCGCGCAGGAGTTCACGGGGCTGCCCGAGGGCGACGCCGCGAAGGCCGCGGAGGTCGCGCGGGGCTTCATGCACGCGTTCACGTCGGGCGAGTTCGACCGGGTGATCCTGGCCTTCGCCGAGTTCAAGAGCGCCATCAGCCAGAAGCCCACCACGCTCCAGGTGCTGCCCATCGACACGGGCGCCGCGGCCGCGGCCGACGACGGCGCCCACGCGGGGCCCCGCACCCTCGTGGACTTCATCTACGAGCCCTCGCGCGAGGCGCTGCTCGAGCGCCTCTTGCCCATGTACGTCGAGGTGTCGGTGTTCCGCGCGATGCTCGAGTCGAGCGCGAGCGAGCACGGCGCCCGCATGACGGCCATGGACAACGCCACCACCAACGCCAAGAAGATGATCGGCTCCCTCACGCTCCAGTACAACCGCGCCCGTCAGGCCGCGATCACCAAGGAGCTCATGGAGATCATCGGCGGCGCCGAGGCCATCAAGGAGTGACGGCCTTCTCCCAGCGCAGCGCGCCCCTCTCGTCGACGGGCACGCGCGCCTGAAGGGCCGCGATGAGGCGCTCGCGCACCCCGTGGACCTCCGCGGGGCGCGCGCGCGCCTTGAGCCTCCACGTGACCCTGTCGCCCGCGAGGTCGAGCGGGCCCTCGACCTCGACGGGCGCGAGGAGCCGCGAGCGCGTGGCCGACTCGGCGTTCGCCGCGGAGGCCACCGCGTCGAGCACGCGGCGCACGTCGCCCGCGGCCACCGACACGGGCGTCGCCACGTCGATCGACGCGTGCAGCCAGCCGGCCGTGCGGTTGGTCGTGGTGGTGATCGTGCCGTTGGGAAAGTAGTGCACGGCGCCCGCCGCGTCGCGGAGCACCGTCACGCGCATGGTCATCTCCTCGACGGTGCCCGTGACCGTGTTGAGGGTGACCGTGTCGCCGACGTCGAAGTGGTTCTCGAGCACGATGAAGAACCCGCTGAAGAAGTCCTTCACGATCGACTGGGCGCCGAAGCCCACGGCCACGCCCGCGATGCCGGCGCCCGCGAGCAGCGGCGCGATGTCGATGCCCACGGCCGAGAGGAGCATCACCGCCGTGACGCTCCCGATGGCCGCGCGCGCCACGCTGCTCACGACCTTCACCAGCGTGGCGAGGCGCTGCTCCTGGTCGACCATCGAGTCGGTGGCGAGGGCGCGCGAGGGCGGCACGCGCGACGCGCGGCGCACCACGAAGCGCTCGAGGGTCGGCACCAGGCGCAGCAGAAGGCGCGCGACGGCCACCGTGACCGCCACCTTGAGGCACGCGCCCACCACGTGCTGAAGGGCCGTGGGCACGAGCCCCCACGCGCGCTCGATCGCGCCGCCCGCGGAGCTCACGAACGAATCACTGGAAGAACGGTGCGGTTGCATCGGGCGCGGGAGGATAGCGCAGCGCGCGTGGGATGCGCTTGACGCGCTCGGCGCCCGGAGTTGAACATCCCGACGATGCCCACGCTGCGGCGCTACCGAGAGGCGGATTGGGAGTCGTTCCTCGCGCTCGACCTCGAGACGGGGATGCACACGCTGCGGTACGCCAGCGACGAGGACCGCGAGCGCTACCGCGAGCGGTGGCCCTCGGTGCTGCGCGAGCGCTACGGCTGGAGCGCCGAGGGGCCCACCGCCGACAAGTCCGTGCTCTTCGTGCTCGAAGACGACGAGAAGAACTACGCGGGGCACCTCTGGCTCTCGGAGCAGGAGGACGTGCGCACGGGCATCCCGCGGCTGTGGGTGATCACCATGGCCATCATGCAGAAGCACCGCTCGCGCGGCTGGGGCCGCATGCTCGTGGAGAAGACCGAGGAGGTCGCCCGCGAGCGCGGCCTGCGCGGCATCGGCCTCGGCGTCGACGCCGACAACGTCGTCGCGCGCAAGCTCTACGAGGAGATGGGCTTCGAGACCGTGCGGCTGCGCATGCTGCGCAACCTCTAGCGGGTGTCCTTCACGCTCTCGCCGGGGGCGTCGGTGACGGGGGCGTTCGCGGGCGCGGGCTCGTCGATGTCGCGCGCCACCGCGGGCAGCTCGTGGTCGCCGCGCACGGGGTTTCGCGAGGCGTCGACGAAGCGACCCATCGCCTGCACCGACAGGGCGAAGTCGCCGTTGCGAAAGCGCGCGCGGCCGATGAGGTACTGCACCTCGGGGTGCTGCTCGGCCCACGCGGGCTCGTCGTGCGCGAGCGCCTCGAGCGTCTCGGCGGCCTCGGCGAAGCGGGCCTCGCCGTTCTCCGCGAGCGAGGCGCGGTAGAGGAGGAACCCGTACATGAGCCGCAGGCCGGGCCCCGACTGCTCGCGCACGTTGGCCGGGAGCGCCGTGAGCGTCTCGAGCGCGGTGTTGTACGAGCCGTTGTCGATCGCCGTGCGCGCGCGGTCGAAGGTCTCGCCGAGCAGGCGCGCGCCCTCGACGCTCATCGACGCGCTGGGCGTCGGCGCCTCGAGGCGGATCGTCGGCTCGCGCGGCGTGGTGATGGCGTTCCAGATGCTCGCGGCGCGGATCATCTCGGGCACGCGGAGCTCGGTGTTGCCGGGGCCGCGCAGCGAGGCGGCCGCGTCGAGCACCTCGCCCGCGCGGCTCGGCCGGCCGGCGGCGAGGAGCGACACGCCGAGGCGGGCCATGAGGCGCACGCGCTCCTCGGGGTTCTCGGGGAGGGCGACCTGCGACTCGACGCGGCCGTAGCGCCACTCGTCGGCGTACATGGTCTCGACGTAGCCCGAGAACGCGTCGAAGCCGATGAGGTCGCGCGGCGCGGCGAACTCGATGAGCGCGTTGTCGTCGGTGTTCACCGGCGCGGGGCGGCGGCGGCAGACGGGCATCGCGCACTCGCCCAGGCCCGTGGCGCGAAGGTCCGTGCGCCACTCGCCGCGCTCCAGGTGCTCCTCGAGCACGGCGAAGCGGTTCACCTCGTCGCGCGAGGCGAAGAGCATGCGGGCGAGCAGGTCGGTGCTGCCGCGCGCGTGCGAGGGCTCGACCGCGGCGCGCACGGTGGGGTCGGCGAGGCGGCGATCGATCGTCGCGGGGTCGAGCGCGATGGGCCTGAACGACCCGAGCATGATCGTGTCGGAGCTGTACGCGTCGGCGGCGAACACGCGCACGTGGGGAAAGACCGACGCGAAGGTGCGGTAGATCGTCTTGATGTTGTCGGGCGACATCTCGTAGAGCTGCACCCACTGCACGAAGATCCCGTCGGGGGTGAGCGACTGCGTGGCCGCGCGGAAGTGGTCGGCGGTGAAGAGGTTCGAAACGCCGGTGATCCAGGGGTTCGAGGGCTCGGAGATCACCACGTGGTAGCGCCGGTCGGTCGACGCGAGGAAGTTGCGCCCGTCGTTGTTGAGCACCGTGAGCCGGTCGGCCGTGACGAAGGGGAACTCGCGGCGCGGGGTGTACGTGAGGTGGTTCACGTCGGCGAAGAAGCGCGAGGCGTCGGGGATCCAGCGCTCGAGCTCGATCACGTCGACCCTGCGCACCGGGAACTGGAGCGCCGTGCCGATGGTGACGCCCGAGCCGAAGCCCACGACGGCCACATCGAGCTCGTTGGCCGGGCGCGGGTGCAACAGCAAGGGATAGCCCGCGACGAGCACCTGCGTGGGCATGTCGTCGCCGTTCGATGCGTCGACCTTGCCGTTGTTCTTGAGCGCGAAGTGCACCTTGTCGCCGCCGAGCGACCAGCGCTCGACGGTGACCGTGGTGGTGACGCCGTCGCGGTAGTAGATCGGGTTGTCGCCCGTCATGTTGCGGGCGCGGTCGCCGGGGGCGTCTTCGATGCAGCGCCCGTTGCGGCGTCGCACCATGCCGTCGGCGAGCGAGAGGCGAAAGACGCCCGTGGTCATCTCGGCCTGGTCCCACGCGCGGGGAAAGAGCTTGAGGGCGCCCTGCGAGCGCGCGATGCGGCCGTCGCGACCGAGGGCGGCGCCGGTGCCCGTCACCGCGAGCAGCACGGCGGCCATGGGCACGAGCACGTACTTCACGGGCTCCTCGCCGGGCGAGGTGAGAAAGAGCATGAGGGCGAGCGCGAGGTTGGCCGCGACGGCGAGGTACATGGCCGTCTCCATGCCCACCGCGGGCATGATGACGAAGCCCGTGAGGAACGACCCGGCGATCGACCCGAGGGTGTTCACCGAGTACACGGCGCCCGTGTCGCTGCCGATCTTCGAGAGCCCGCGCGCGTAGGCCCGCACGCCCAGCGGAAAGGCCGCGCCCATGCCCACGGCCGCGGGCAGCGCGCAGAGCAGGGCCACCACGAACGACAGGCCCTGGATGGTGGTCACGTGCTCGGAGAACTTGATGGCCTCGTGCGGGTCGCAGTTGGTCGTCGCGCTGAGCGCGAGGTACACGAACATGCGCGGGATGCGGTCTTGGAAGAAGTACGTGACGATCGCGCCCGCGGCGACGAGGAGCTGCGTGACGCCGAGCGCGAGCACGGGCCGCCGCCACGTGGCCGCGATCGACGTGCCGAGCAGCACGACCACCGTCACCACGGCCCACAGGAGCCGCGAGAGGTTGGTCTGGTAGATCACGTATTGAAAGAGCGCGAGGCCCTCGATGGCGCCCGCGACGGCCACCGTGGCCGTGGGCGTGGGGCGCGCGCGCAGGATCGCCGACGCCAGCGCGCTGCCGCCGCCGATGCCGACGAGAAAGCCGATGAGGATGATGGTGAACGAGTAGACCGACGAGCCGATCACCATGTCGAGCGCGCGCGTGAGGATCACCTCGTACGCGAGCGCCGCGAAGCCCGACCCGGCGGCGGCCATCAGCACCGCCACGCGCACCGCGCGCGAGGAGCTGTCTTCGAACACCTCGTCTTCGGCCTCGGGCTCGTCGGGGCCCGCGGGCTCGTCGGGCTTCGCCACGGTCACCTCTTCGGCGCGCCGCGAGGGCAGGAGCTCGCGCCACGACCCGGGCCACGCGCCGCCGAGCAGGGGCTTTCGGAACAGCACGATCAGCGCGGCGAGGGTGAGGTTGGTGCAGCCGGCGATGGCGTTGGTCCACGCGAGGCCGACGCCCGGCAGGAGGAAGAAGCCCGCGAGGAAGGTGCCCGCCACGGCGCCGAAGGTGTTGACCGCGTAGAGCGCGCCCACGCGCTGCCCGAGGCGCCCGCCCTGCTTCACGAAGTGCCGCGCGAGGAGCGGGAGCGTGGCGCCCATGAGGGTGGTGGGCGGCAGGAGCACCAGCGCGACGACGGCGAAGCGCAAGAGGGTGAAGACGTCGAAGCGGTTGCCGCCGTGGTTGGTGATCCAGTGCGAGACCGGGGGGTAGACCCCGCGCACCACCACGGGGATGAGCAGCGAGAAGATGCCGACGCCCGCCTCCATCGCGGCGTACGTGAGGATGGGGAACTTGAGCCGGTCGGCGAAGCGGCCGAAGAGGAACGAGCCCAGCGCGAGGCCCCCCATGAAGGCGCTCAGCACCGTGCTGATGGCCGGCGTCGAGGCGCCGAACACGAGGGTGAGCATGCGCGTCCAGATGACCTCGAACACGAGGCCCGACGCGCCCGACAGGAAGAAGCACAGGAACGGGACCAGCAGCGCCTGCAGGCCCGACGACGCGCGCTCGGGCGCGCTGGATGGGGAGGACTTCGTCACGGGGCGCGGACTCTACCAGAGCCGCGAGGGGATCGCAGAGCGGCGGTCAGGCGCTCGTCTTTGCCGCTTCCCACGCGGGCGCGGCGTCGATTTCGAGCTTTGAAAAACGGGGTTTCCAATCTCGCTCCCAGGTGCGCTCGACCACGGCGGCGTAGCGCGCGGGGGCCATCAGGCCCCACTGGCGGTCAACGTCGGAGATGGTGTCGAGCTTCCCTGCGTACGCGGGCGCGTAGCTGCGCCGGATGCGCCCGAACCACACGGGCAGCTCGCGGTCGATCAACGCGCGCAGCGCCGGGGCGCGGGGCGTCTCGAGCAGCCACGCGAGGAGCGTCCAGCCGAAGTCACGGTGGCGCACCTCGTCGCGCAGGATGCGGTCGAGCGCCTTGCGCGCCACGGGCACGTGGCACCCCTCGCGGAGGTTCTTGAAGAGCGGCACGGCCACGGTCTCGCCCAGGCAGAACGAGTCGACGCCCACGCGCGCGATGTCGTGCTCGAGGGGATCGTTCGCGCGGCGCGGGAGCGAGAGCGTCTCGCGCGCGAGCGTGGGGCCCCTGGCTCCGCCCGCGGCGAGGTAGGTCTCCATGCTGAGCTCGGCGTGCACGAGCTCGTCGTCGGCGATGCGCAGCCCGTCGTGCAGGAGGTCGGGCGACGCGCCGGCCTGCATGAGCCAGAGGGTGAGCTCCTGGGTGAGCACCGCGGAGCGGTACTCGGCCTCGACGCGCAGGAGCCACTGGCGCCGCACGTGCTCGGTCGCGGTGTACGTGCTCGTGATGCGCGACGCCATGCGGTCAGGCGTCGTTGCCCGCGTCGGTGATCCGCGGGGGGTTGCAGATGATCGTGCCGACCGACCAGTGCCCCGTGTCGTCGCAGGTCGCGTGCGTCATGCGCCCGCCCATGGGCGTGCACCCGCCGTACATGCAGCTCGCGCCGGGCGACGCGCAGGTCGCGCCCATGGTGGGCTCGGCGTCGGGGCACGGCGAGGCGTCGGGCGCGTCGGCCACCGCGTCGGTGGGGCCGTCCGTGGGCGCGTCGGGCGCGTCGGCCACCGCGTCGGTGGGGCCGTCCGTGGGCACGTCGGGCGGGGGGTTGCACGTACTGTTGACGACCTCCCACGTGCCCGTCGCGCAGCGGGCGGTGGTGGTCGGCCTGCCGAGGCAGTCTCCGTAGGAGCACATCTGCACGGCCATGCCCGGCGTGCACGGGGCGCCGTTCGAAGGCGCCGCCGCGGGGCACATCGGCGGCGGGTTGGTGTCGGGCAGCGCGGTCGCGTCCGACGCGTCGCTCACCACGGGCACGTCGCTCACGTCGCCGGTCGTGAGCACGTCCGACGCGTCGCCCGCCACGGGAGCGTCCGCGGGGCTGGAGCCCGCCGAGTCGCTGCACCCCGCGCCGAGCAGGGCGCTCGTGGCCGCGACCGTCACCACGAACGAGGATCGAAGGGTCTTCTTGCGTTGCATGACCCCTCGTTTCTACACGGCCCATGCCGCGCGCGACGTCACGAAATGCGCGGGGTGCGCGAGTGGCGGCGATGTCCCCGCGCATCGCGTCGCCCGGCACGCGGTGGCACATCGGGGCCGATGGTCAACCGCGCCGAGAGTCTCTATGGTCGGGCGACGATGCCGCCTCGCAACACCGTCTCGGGCAAGCGCGTGCTCGCCGCTGCGCTGGGCTTGATCCTCTTCATCGCGGTGGGCGTGATGCTCATCGCGCTGGTGACCCGCCGCCCGCCGGCGCCGCCGCCGATGCCCCGGCACGACGCGCCCCCGACGCACGGGTGACCCCGCGGCCCTACAGAACGTCGGCGATGGCTTCGAGGCGCGCGCGCATCGACGCGACGGCCTTCGCGTGCAGGCGGCTCGACCAGCTCTTGCTGAGCCCCATCGCGCGCCCCGCCTGCTCGATGCTCTGCCCGTCGAAGTACACCGCGCGCAAGATGGTTCGCTCGCGCTCGGGGATCGCCTCCATCGCCGCGTCGATCTGGCGCGCGCGCTCGACCACGGCGAGGGCGGCCTCGGGGTCGGGCTCGCGCTCGGGCGCGGTCTCGGCGGCGATCTCGGCGAGCGTGACTGCGGCGGCCATCTCGCCGAGCAGCCCGGCGAGCGCCTGCGCGGCCTCGGCCTGCGAGGTCGCCGGAGGAGACTCCCCGAGGCGCCGCTCGACGAGGTCGTCGACCGCGGCCTCGGCCGCGGCGCGCGCGCGGTAGACGGGGTGGTCGGCCGCGAGGTCGCGCACGTGGTCGAGCATCGAGCCCCGGATGCGGTAGTGCGCGTACGTGGTGAACTGCGCGCCGCGCGACGGGTCGTAGCGGCCCGCGGCGGTGACGAGGCCCGCGTGGCCCGCGGCGACGAGGTCGTCGAGCGCCACGCTCGTGGGCAGGTCTCGCGCGAGCTGCACCGCGAGGTGTCGCACGTAGGGCATCGTCGCCTCGATGAGCGCGTCGCGGTCGTTGTCGCTGGTCGCCATCGGGTGAGCGCCGCGCATGGTCGCGGCAGAGCGCGCCGCGGGTCAAGGCTTCGCGACGGCGCCCCTGCCCGCGTAGCGGACCTTCGACGGGGGCGCGGGCATCCAGGTCTTTTCGAGCCACGCGATCACCGGGTCGAGGCCGCCGCCACGGATGACCGCGTCGGCGGCCTCGTCGAGCTGGCGTACGACGAGCCCGATGGGCGTGAGCGTCGCGCGCAGCGCCAGGTCGACCTGCTCCATGTCGGGCTGGTAGCGGAAGTGCTGCGGGCCGAGCAGGTCGTCGCACTGCTCGGTCACCGCGCTCACCGACCCCTGGAGCATCAGGTCGATGAGGAACATGGGCCGCTTGACCAGCCACTCGAACCAGCCCCAGTCGATGTCAGCGCGCTTGCGGAAGGTGGGGGTCGAGGGCCTGCCGAGCACCACGTCGAGCACGGGGCGCGCGATCGACTCGCGCATCTCGGCGCGCTCGGCGCCGCCGAGCGAGAGCAGGGTCACGTGCGGGAGCCAGTCGCGCAGCATGGCCTTCGGCTGCGGCGCGCCGCGCTCCTGAAGGAGCTTCATCGCGCTGCCGAGGGCGCACATGGCGGGGTTGTTCGACACGAGCCCGCCGTCGATGTGGTGGCGGTTGCCGGGCCCGAAGTGAATCGGAAGGTAGATCGGGAACGCGCTGCTCGCGAGCGCCGCGCTCACCAGCGTGGGGTCGTCGCCCGTCGCGGCCGTGAACGGCGGGTGGTTGCGCAGCATCGCCGCGCGCCAGCCGAGCGTGTCGAGGGTGAGCACGTCCATCGCGCGGTCGAGGTCGCTCAGGCGCATGTCGCCGTAGACCTCCTTCGAGCCGAGCACCGACGCGAGCTTCGAGGTCAGCCCCATCGCGCGCGCGCCGCTCACGAGGCGCAGGAGCCCGGGGTTGGTCATGTGCAGCGCGCGGAGCACCTCGCCCGAGAGCGCCACGGCGCCGTCGAAGATGCGCGAGGGCGACTCCCCCCGCGCGAGCCCCGCGGCCATGCGCAGCGTCATGAACGCGCCGTCGGAGACGCCCGCGAACATGTCGGTGCGCTCGAGAAAGCCCGGCAGCCTCCGCTCGATCTCGCGCAGCAGCCGCACCTGCAGCAGCCCCGCGGAGCCGCCGTCCATGGTCATCACACGCAGCGTGGCGTCGGGCGCCTCCCCGGGTCCGTCCATGGCGGCGACTATACATGGTGCGCGGGGGAGGCGAGGGGGCATCGGCGGCGAAATAGGCTCGAAACAGCTTGTAAGCAGGCGTCTCGCGCACGCCGGGGTTCGGGGGCGTTGGCCCC